>JAGLZW010000010.1 GCA_023131225.1 Candidatus Bathyarchaeota archaeon
GGCAAATCCAGCATACTTTACGCTATCGATTTCGCTTTGTTTGGCGACCCTTTGACGAGAAGCTATCATTATCTTTTACGTGAAGGGGAAAGTGCGGGAAAGGTGGCTGTCGAGTTTCTATTGAATGGTAGAACCTACCGCATTGAAAGGGGATTGAAGAGACGTGGAAAGGGGATAGGCCAAGACGTGGAGCACCTGAAGTTTTACGAAGAAGACGATTTAATCGCCAGCATGAGAAATGAAGCTGTTGCGGAGCAGTTGAAAAGCATAACGGGGCTAGATAAGGAAATTTTCCGTGAAGTTGTGTGGGTTAGGCAGGAGCATCTTAAGGAATTATTGGATATAGCTCCTCGAGAACGGCAGAAACGGTTAGATCAGCTGTTTGGATTAAGCGACTACGAGGTGGCGTGGAACAACATACGTGGAATCCAAAGAGAATACGAGAGTGAAAAGAAGGCTTACGAGAAGGACTTTGACGTTCTAGGAATAGAGAAGCTTGAGGCTGAGTATCATAAAGCTGTTGAAGAATTCTCAAATCTTGAAAATGAAATTCTTAACTTGACTAACGGGCTGCAAGAAGCAGAAATGGCTTTGCAAGCCGCATCTGTCCAACTTCAGAACCTCGAACAACTTAGAAAACAAACTGAGGAATTATTAAAGAAAGAGGCTGAGCTTCAAACAAACACCGTAAACACCGAAGACATGTGTGCAAGGCTTGCAAATCAGATTCAAAGAAAAATAACGACTATTGGCGAATTGGAGCAGCGTTTGGAAACTTTCAAAGCAAAGCTGAACTTGCAGAGAAAAAAGCTGCAAGAAATCGGTCTGGCTTCAGATTTGACAATTGAAGAACTAAAACACCAACTAACTTCCTTTGATGAGCAGATGACAAGCATAAGAGCTGAACAGGAAGCGGCAAGAAAAGAAAACCAAGTCTCCAAGCAACGAGTCTCCAACCTCGCAGCCGAAAGCAAGTGCCCACTCTGTCTACAGCCTCTTCCAGAAAACTACAAAGCACACATGCTAAAACATATCGAAGAAGAGAAGGCGGAAAGAGAAGGAAAACTCGTAGAACTGCAGAAAAACATTCAAGAACTGGAAAAACTAAGAGACGTTGCAAACAAAGCAGTTTTAGACTTTCAATCATATACTCCCAGAATCCAAGACATAAAAACGCGTGTTCTTGAAGAGATTGAGTCCAAGGAGAAACTGGAAAAAGAATTTGAAGAACACCAATTGCGAGAAAAAATGTTTAGGACCCAGCTTGAAGAAGCCCGCAAAGAAATCGAAAAATTCGACATATCAGAACTGGAAAATGCACGGAACCTCCATGAAACCACATCTGAGCAATATCATACAATCAAAACAAGGCTCGAATTCAGTGAAAGCCGGAAAAAGGATATCTCCTTTAGGATTGAAGAGTTTCGCGAACGGGTTATGCACGCTCAGCAAAAGATTGAAAGAGTGAAAAAAATAGAGAAACTGTTGGAAATCCTTGATGGAATTCGCGATGCTTATAGAGGCATACAGCCCCAGCTGCGAACGGAGTTTGTCAGAATCCTGGAACGAGTGGTTCAGCAAGTGTTAGACAGTCTTGTAGGCGAAGAAGACATTGCGTTGATCGCACGCATTGACGAAACCTACACTCCCTCTATTAAAAGCCAAGAAGGCCATGAACGGGAAGTCTCTTATCTTTCCGGTGGAGAACGCACCCTTCTAGCATTCGCCTACAGGTTTGCTCTGGGTCAGCTTATTATGCAGGCACGAACAGGACACGGCTTGCAAATGCTCTTGTTGGACGAACCCACAGAAAGTCTCGGTAGGGAAGACCGTTCCGTTGACCGCTTAGCGGAAGCAATCGCACGTCTCAAAGCTATAGAGCAGATAATCGCAGTCACCCACAATGAAGCTTTTGCAGAAAAAGCTGAGCACATAATAAGGTTGGAAAAGGAAGCTGATGTAAGCAAAGTTGTCGCTTAAGAATAATCATGGCGTTGTCATATGGTAAAAAGAGGTAGACAACTAGCCCTGTTAGAAGGCATTACAGCAGGCACACTTTTCGGCACGGGGGCAATATTCATCCGCCTTTTAACTAACATCAACGTTTTTTCAATAGCTCTTTGGCGGCTGATGATAGCCTCAGCAGCACTAGCTTTCATAATATTAGCGTTTAGGAGAAAACTCGACACCAGCCTAGTTCGGAAGAACCTTAAACATTTTCTTGTACTCGGGCTGCTGCTGGGCGTTCATTTCATCCTTTTCGTTTCGGCCGTGAAAAATACAACCATCTTGAATGCAACGGTACTTGTGAATACAACGCCTATTTTTTCCATGATAATATCCACATTCCTTTACCGCATAAAACCGTCAAAACTGGCTCTGGCAGGTGTAATATTCTCGTTCATCGGGGCAGGGTTCATAGCTTATAGAGATGCTATGGCAGGAGATACTGCTAGTTTGATAGGAGATTTAGAAGCCACTTTGGCAGCCGTTGCAGAAGGTTTCTACCTTAACTATGGCAGAGAAAAACGCAGAAAGCTTCCACTCTTGCCAACCATGCTCTTCATATACTTGGCAGCAGCTCTTACCGTCGGCGCAACAACACTCTTGACTGGAACAACTTTTGAAGTCTCAGACAGCTTAGGAATGCTTCTACTACTAGTAGGCTTTGGCATCTTCCCAACTGCAGTAGCTCACACCCTCTATTTCTCTTCACTATCCAACCTCAAGTCTTTCGAAACTGCCACTATGGCACTTCTTGAACCCTTAGGCGCAGTTCTTCTAGGTATCGCAATCTTTGCAGAATTCCCCACGCCAGTTTTCGTCTTAGGCGCAGTTCTGGTGCTTGTGGGAATTCTCTCAGTAGTAGCAGGAGAATAACTAAAAGAATAAGATGAAGCTACTCTTCGATGCGCAGCTTCTTCTCTTTGATAACAAAAGCATTTTCTTTTCCAGCAATTACCCGAAATTCTTTCAATTCTGCCTTGTGTAGAAACTTACGAAGAAGAGTTCGCAGATAGGACCGCGAAAACGGCTTCTCTTCCGCTTCATAGCTCAAGATTATTTCGCTGCCAGTCATATCAACTTCTATCTCTTCTAGCTTTTCTTCAAGGAAGTCGGCTAGTTCTTTCACCGTGTCGCCATCGACACTCTTGCGCAACTCCGAGATTTCAATAGGAATTTTCGTCATATTTTTCTCCCTCCTGTCAACGTCTAACAATAATAATTCTAATTTGATCGCAAGCATCTTCGCAAGAATCAGCCGCAGTTTCAATTGCTTCGAAGAGTTGGCTTGCTAAAACGGCTATTCCCGCTTTCAGTTTTGCCTCTTCAACGAGCAGTTGACGAGCATTCTCATGTAGATCATCAACTTTCTCTTCTTGTCGTTCTACTTCATCAGCTGCCTTCAAAGCATCTTCTGGCTTAATGACCATTTTATTCATGCTTCTTTGAAGCGATAAAGCGCACTCCTTAAGACCGTTAGCCATTTCTATAAAGGCTTTCTTCAAACTTTGTTGAACCTCCTTCATTGGAAGTACATTTAGCAACCTTGTAGCTTCTCTACACCAATCTACTACCATATCCACTCGCTTCATCAGATGCATCAAGTCTTCCCTGTCTGAAGAGGATAACTCGCCCTGAGCCAACTCGTCCATAAAGTTCCTCCTTAGAGTATCTGCTTCTCTTTCAGCGCTTGTAATATTGTCAATAAGCGATTTTGATTCTTTTGTCTTGTTCAAGACAGCTGCTTCCACTGCTTTTTCCAAGTCGTCTACAATGGACATTGTTGTTGTAAGGTGGCGCCGCATTGTATTTAATGCATGAGTCTCTCGGCGTTTTTTGAACCAGTCTAGTAATTCACTCATTAGCAAGCAATCCTAGACGCTTTTTGCAATCTCTGAACTATTTCAGCCAGTCCTTATTAACACTTTTTTATTCACAACTGGCTAGTGGCAAAAAATTCGTGTTAGATCGTCCGTCGAGAGCTTTATCACAGCAATGCTCATATGACTCTCTTGCTCATCATCCATAGGCAATGAGGTGTTTTCAAGCTTAAGGATTTTGCGCTCTGAACTCCAATCGTTCCACGCCTTTTCCCTTGGAAGAACGCCCCAGAATCTTTATGAAGTCAAGCTCACCAGTGGTTCTAACATGTGTTCCACCGCAAGCACACGCATGTAAACCCTTAACCTCAACAACCCGCACTTGTGAAATGTTGGATGGAAGTGTTTTCAAGTTTTCATGAAATTTCTCAACGTATTTTTCGGCTTCATCACGATTCATAATAATTATTTCGACGGCTCTATTTTCTCTAACCATGCTGTTGGCAACGTCTTCAATTTTTTGAAACATTGGCCTTAACGAACTTGCTAAAGCTAGGTCTAGACGCGCTTTGTCGACATCAAGTCCTGAACCTACGATTTCTACAGGACTGCTAAGAACACGTCTTACTGCTTCTGCCATTAAATGAGCTGCGGTGTGGTTTTTCATCAAAGAATACCGACGGTTCCAGTCAATGACCCCTTTAATCACTTCACCTTGCTTAATCTCACCAACCACGTTGTCCGCTAGATGCAAAATCCGACCTCTATTCCATTGAACTTCTGCAACGTCAGCCCTGCAATTTTCTCCTTCAATCATGCCCTTGTCTGAAGGTTGACCCCCACCAGTCGGATAAAAGGTCGTATTGTCAAAAATTATACCTACCGATCCATCGTCTCTGGCAACTTGAAGAATTTTGGCTTCGAACTCACGCAAATAAGCATCACCATAGTAAAGAAGCTTTGTTACTGGAATCTTTCCCATCCGATTTCACCACAAGATTCTCATTTCATTTAGAAAGTAAAATATTCTCCAACTTATATAACATATTCACTCAACTCCAGCGAGGAAAAAACATGGAGCTTATGAAAACCCTGGCAAAGGGACTAGATGAAACATTTGGAGACCTTCCTGCAAAAACCATCATTTTAATTATGGGTGAACCCACGCGCGCTAGTTGTCAAGACAGCCATAAGAATATAGCTTGGCACCGAGGCTGAAAATGATGGATGTGTTCAAGGCCATAAGAAACAGAAGAAGCATCCGCGCTTTTGAAAGAAAAATAGTATCCAAAGAAAAAATTGAATGGCTTATTGACGCTGCAAGACATGCACCTTCAGCAGGCAACATTCAACCCTGGGAATTCGTTATAGTGAGAAACCTTAAAATAAAGAAGCAGCTCTCAGCCGCCGCTTTAAACCAAACTTTCATTGAAGAAGCCCCAGTTGTAATAGTGGTTTGTGCAAATGAAGTGCGTTCTAGCCAAGGTTATGGACAACGCGGGGCAAACCTTTACTGCATACAAGACACCGCTGCAGCTACAGAAAACCTGTTATTAGCAGCTTATGCCATGGGACTTGGTGCTTGTTGGGTTGGGGCTTTTCGAGAAGAAAACGTAAGAAAAGCTTTAAACACCCCTGACCACGTGAGACCAGTTGCAATAATTCCAATTGGACACCCCTCAGAAAAACCGACACCTCGGAGAAGAAGGCATATCCAAGAGATTGTTCATCTAGAAACGTTTTGAACTGGTCAACTGTGTTTATAGCGTGCATCGTACAGAATGGTTTAGATTTAATAGCTTGCCTTGTGAAGTTAACCTGAGGAAGTCTATTTGAAGTTCTCTCAGATAGCGGATTGCTATGAAAAAATTGATGCCACAACCAAAAGACTTGAGATGACTGATTATCTGGTGGAACTTCTTAAGCTCACCTCGAAAGACATTATAGACAAAGTTGTTTACCTTACACAGGGAAAATTATACCCTGACTTTGTTGACATTCAGATAGGCATAGCTGAAAAGCTGGCTATTCAAGCTGTTGCAAAGGCGACAGGCAAAAGTGAGAAAGAAACCGGGGAAGACCTTGCGAAAACAGGAGACATAGGTGAAACTGCCCAAAAATTTCTTGCAAAAAAAACTCAAGCAACACTCTTCAAAGGAACGCCCTTAACAGTTGAAGAAGTCTACGATACACTCGACAAGATGGCGAGGGCGTCCGGCACAGGTTCAATGGACAGAAAGCTGAGCCTTCTCGCAGGCCTGTTGACAAGTGCTACTCCAAAAGAGGCAAAATACATCATAAGGACAGTGACCGGAAGCCTCAGATTAGGAATCGCTGACATGACGGTTTTAGACGCATTGGCAATCGCATATGGAGGCGGTAAGGAGGCAAGAGACGCATTAGAGAGAGCCTACAACATTTCTCCAGATCTTGGAAAGGTAGCCAAGATAGTTGCAAAGAAAGGGATGAAGGACATTGAAAAAATTAAGGTGTCGCTCGGAAAACCTATACGCCCAATGCTCGCAGAACGACTGGGTTCACCTGAAGAAATCTTAGAGAAGCTTAACGGCAAATGTATGGCAGAGTTCAAGTATGACGGGGAACGCGTGCAAGCTCACAAACAAGGAGAGCAAGTTACTTTATTTTCACGACGCCTAGATAACATCACAAATCAGTATCCCGATGCTGTAGAGCTTTTCAAGAAATATGTCAAGGCAAAAAACGCTATCATTGAGGCGGAATGTGTTGCCGTGGACTCAGACACTGGCGAAATGAAGCCCTTCCAGGAATTGATGCATCGCAGACGGAAATATGGCATCAAAGAGGCAATGGAAGAATATCCTGTCTCGCTTTTCATGTTTGACATGTTATATGCCGACGGAGAAGACTATACTTTGAAACCTTATTTAGCCAGGCACAGAAAACTTGAGCAGATAATCAAAGAGAACACCCGCGCGAAAACTGCAGAGTCTCTCATCGTAGACAACGCTGAAGATATGGAAAAGTTCTTTGAAAAAGCCGTGGAAAGTGGTTGCGAAGGGCTCATGTGTAAATCAATAGCCAAAGACTCGATCTATCAGGCGGGTGCGAGAGGGTGGATGTGGATAAAATACAAGCGGGATTACAAAAGCGAAATGACCGACACCGTGGACCTAGTAGTCGTAGCAGCTTTTCACGGTAGAGGAAAACGTGCAGGAACATATGGAGCATTACTCTTAGCGGCTTATAACCCTGACAAAGACACGTTTGAAACAGTAACAAAATGCGGAACCGGCTTTACCGATGAAGACTTGAAGAGACTACCGAAAATAATGGAGAAGCATAAGATTCCTCACAAGCATCCGAGGGTGCAGTCGATGCTTGAAGCAGATGTATGGTTTGAACCCGCTGTTGTGATTGAGGTTCTCGGAGCAGAAATCACGTTAAGCCCAGTTCACACATGTGCGATAGATGCGATTCGTAAAGAAAGCGGGTTGGCTATAAGATTTCCCCGATTCACCGGAAACTACAGATTTGACAAGTCCGCAGAAGATGCGACAACAGATAAGGAAATAGTGAAAACTTATAGAAACCAGTTAAAGAAACTGGGTGAAAGCTAAAATTTCTATGCGCGTTGGCGAAAGTTAAAGAATTTCGAAAGATATATGATACCTTAGATACTTACCTTTAATTAAGCTGTGGTGTCAATGGCAAATAGACACAATCACAAGACAGGTAAAAAGGGTTTAAACAGAAAACTATTAACCGGTGTTGTTCTGATCACTACTATTCTTTTGGCTATTTTTGTCGGATATTACCTATTTTTTCAGCATCACACAGAAAATTGGACGGCCGCCATAATAGACCAACTAGTTGTGCAAGAAGAACTGGAAAACCCAATTTTTAATGCTAATTGCACTTCAATACTGAACGCTTCAGGGTTTGATGTGAAATACTATTCCGGTAGCGATGTCAATGTGACGTTTTACAAAGATCTTCCTTCTAAAGGCGGCAAAATAACAATTCTGAGGGCTCACTCAGCAGTAAGAGATAACACAGATTGGGTTGATCTGTTCACGTGTGAAAGTTTTAAGGAAGGACAATATACTGACTTGGCACATGATAGGCAGATCAGTAAGGCTCAGATGTATTCGTCTGATGAATGGTATTTTGCCATTGGTCCTACGTTTATAGATCTAAGCACGACCGGATTGTTTGACAGCAATTGTGTAATTATTTTGATGGGATGCAATAGTCTTAACGAGACGACTATGGCAGAAGCATTAGTCGGAAGAGGCGCTAAAGTTGTTATAGGGTGGACTAGTTGGGTGGAAGCGAGCTATACTGACTCCTTTACTATACAACTGCTTCAACGTTTACTCGCTGAGGATCCCGAGACCATTAAAGGTGCCGTAAGCAAGATAAATCACCAAATAGAACTCTATCATCCAAATCCTTACAACACAACACTGACTTACTATCCAACATCAGATGAAGCTGCGAGCCACATTATTCCAACGAGAAACAATGAAATATCTCCGGGCTTTATAGGAGAATTATTCCAAATTTTGCTCTTTACTACTTTGGCAAAACGGAAATGTGACGTGCAGATGGCCTCTTTAGTTGAGGCGAAGTGATCTGTTTATTCTTTGACTCGAGTCTCTACAGTTCCTTGCGATTGCGTTTTCCCGAATATTATTCGAGTGGGTTTAGGTTTCGTGAAGGTTGCTGGAGTTGAAGGTGGATGTGGGCTTTTGAGGTTTTCGCAATGCTTTGAGACAATTAGGTAAAGTCGGTCTCTGAGGTCTATTCCTATTGGTTTTAATTCTTTGAGTTGTTTGATTTTGCTGGCTAAATTGTTGTCTTCTAGTGTTTCAGTAATCCACTTTTCAAAATCCTTTCTGTAAAGGTGAAACTCCAAAGATTTGATGTCTATATCTAGAATTTTCTTGACAAACTCTTCTAAAGACGCGGCACTTTCTCCAGTATAGTTTCCTATTGAGGTGAAGAAGTAAAAGGCCTTATCTCTGGGAAGGGGTCTTAGAATTCTGGATGTTTTGGGTTCATTCAACATAATTTTTCACCATTAATTATTCTACTCTATTTATAGATGGGTTTCAAGATTTAAAACTTAGGTTTGCGAAAAGCCGTAACTGCTTATTTTTGAGTCAAAATGTGTTTGTCGTTCTTTTGGAACGGTATTGTCACAAGTGTGTATGTGCGATGTTTCTAGTGCTCCAGATTTCATTTTACTCCAAACAGGCAACTAATACACTCCAGATATGAATTGATGATATTTAATGCTAGAATTAAAGGTGATTAAGGGTTGTAATAGGAGAATTTGTGACATTTATTGAAGGTTATTGGAGATTAGAACGATGGTGGTTCTTGGTTTGTACGTATTTTGCTTATTCGGAAGGCGTAAGTTTTATTAAGTATTGCGACAGACGATAATTTGGAGCCGTGTTAAAGAAAATGGGCAGTACTTCAGAACGAGAATACAAAAAGAAAATGAACAAAATACAAGAAAAACTGAACAAACGAGCAAAAGACGTCCGCAACAACGTTAGCAAAATTGAAAAAATCAAACTAGATGCTCTCAAGAAAGCAGAAGAAATGAGACACTCTATAGACAAGGAAATAGACAAAATAGAAAGAGACATCGTAAAATCGAAAGATTTGGCACCAGAATCCAAACAAAGATTACACTCAGAAATAGTTCTGCTAAAAAATAAAACTAAAGACAACTACGCCAAACTGAGAAGGAAAATCGCTGAACCCATAGTACCTATCGTGGCATAATATTGCCAAATATACCTTCATAAAACAATACTACAATTGCTGTACAAGACAAAACTGTGTCAAGAGGTTTTAGAGGATCTTATTTCGTCAAGTAGCTTATCCAAGCGTCTGGGTTTTGATATTTTACTTGCAAGTGGTTTTTCCAGAATGCCCTTGCCAAAGTAATGAAATCTTTCGATGATAACTTGTTGCTCATATCTTGACACTGGATAAATAATACAATTTTTAGAATTTAAGTCAAGTTGTTGTTTTGCTAATATTACGAAAACTGAAATATGTTGGGGCCAGAACCCGAAAGCAACGAAATGAATAACAGAGAATTCTTATGGAAAAATGTTTCATGAAGCCTTTATGTATCATTTGATAATTTCGCAGCACACCACCCCAAAGAAAGGATGTCAGAGGTATTACGTCAATGAAGACAAACTTCTACAAATTCTAGGCAAGGAACACACTCCGTGCAATGCAGTTAGAGCATTCGAAACAGAACTCGAAGTTAACTGGTTTTGAATATGTCGTCAATTCTAAAGAATACAAACTCTTTAGAAAACGGAAGTAAGCCGTTACCCCTAATTGCGGAAAAGTTGATGTAATTCCTTTAATAGGAGAAAATGTGTTCTACTACTGCTACAAGAAGGCCCACAACAATGTTAATTCATGAAGTAATCCTCGAAAACTTCATGTCCTACGAATACGCCAGAATACCCCTTAAATCAGGCGTAAACGTGATTTGTGGGCCAAATGGCGCAGGAAAGTCATCCATACTCTTAGGCATCTCAATAGCATTAGGTCAATCTTACACTGAACGCTCGAGAAAACTAAGCAACCTCATAAGATGGGGAAAAGATCAGGCACGAGTAACAATTGTCTTAGATAATTCTCTGAGAAAAGGCAAGCGCCCAGTTAAGAGATTTAACAAAGACCAAATCTTCCTAACTCGCGGATTAAGGCGTGATGGAAAGTATTGGTTTGAACTCGATAATCGTGCTGCAACAAAGAAAGAAGTTGAAAGACTGCTGGCGAAATTCAATGTAGAACCCGACAACCTCTTGATTATTATGCATCAAAACATGACTGAACAGTTTACAGTTCTCTCCCCTCAGGAAAAACTTGGAATAGTTGAAGCAGCTGTTGGCTTAGAACTTTACCGAAGAAACGTCTGGCAAGCAAGAAAAAAGTTAAGCCACATATTAAGCGAAGAAGAGTCGGTAAGCAAGCTCCTCGAATCGGCTGAACAAACGCTGAACTACTGGCGCGAACAATATGATCGCTACCAGCAAAAAAAACAACTGCAGATAAAAAGGCGATTTCTTGAAAGGGAACTTGCATGGACAGAAGCCTTGAAAAAAGAGACGTCCATGGACGAACTGGAAAATCTGCTTAAAACAGAGGAAAGAGAACTCCAGCAAATCGAAAACAAAACAGAAACATTGCAGATTACACTTGACGAGCTGCAATTAAAGCTGGAACAATCAAAATCACAGTGGCAAAAACTCTTTCAGGAACGCCTATCAATAGAAACAGAAAAAGTGAAAAACGAAGCTTTCATTTCGTTAAGAACTCAAGCCCTAGAAGAAATGAGCCAACTATTGGAAAACAACTGCGAAAAAATAAGCGAATGCATAGCCATGGTTGAGCAGCTGGAAACATCAATCAGCACACAACAAAATCCAAACGACTACATGAAAAAACTTGCAGAGATAAAAATAATATACAAAAATCTTGAAAACATGTGGATCCAACAACATAGTCAAAAGAGCGAAAACCTGAAAGCACAAAAGGAAATCTACGATGAACAGCTTGAAAAAACCGACAAACATCTTTTAGAAACACGAATGAAGACAGAATTTGCTACAAAAGAAATTGAACACCTCACTAACCAAATCATAGACTCGAAAATTGACGCTGCCCTATTAAACTACAGGAAACGAAACATCGAAAAACATCTTCAAAAACTTCGCAGAGAATTGAAAACCAAAACAAGGGAATATAAAGAAGCTGTAGAAAAAGCAAAAAAAACTGGTTCCAGAATAGCGTCAACAAAACATGTTAATGAAATTCTAGACGAAATTCGGTTGACTGATGGTTATCTTGTAGCCCTTGGAGACGTTTCAGAAGACATCGAACGCATGTATGAGTCCTACTCCAAACTCTACCTCGACCTAAAAGAAAAAGCACGAACAGTAGCAGAAAACAGAGAAAAAACCTTGGAAGAAGTTAATACTCGAATGGAAGCATGGCACACAGTCATGCAAAATCTCCTTGACCACGTAGGTCTTCAGTACCAGAGAATTTTGTCGCAAGCTCAGGCTACAAGTGAGATTCATTTGATCAATGGGCATGATATAGAAGCCGCTGGGCTAGAAGTGCTTGTAGGCTTTAGAGGCGCCCAACCAGTCCCCTTAGATGCCTACACCCAGAGCGGAGGGGAAAGAAGCATGGCTACCATGAGCTTTCTCTTAGCTTTACAGCAGCATGTGCAATCTCCTTTCCGCGCAATTGACGAATATGACGTCCACATGGACCCGAAAAACCGTGAAACAATAGCTAATCTTCTCATAGAATCAGTCAAGGGCTTAAACTCGCAGTATTTAATAATAACGCCAAGCCAAATCACCTTTGCAAAACAAGACATCCACATCATAACTGTGCAGAATGTTGAAGGCGCATCTAGAGTGAAAGAGGCTGTCTAGTTGTCAACAAAAAGGCAAAAGAAACGGCTGGGCAGAGAGCATCTTCAACGCATCATCGATTCATGCCGCTCAGTTGAAGAGAGGGGTCTAGACCCATTTCTAGTGGACGTGGACCACATACTTACAATCATCCACGAGTATTTTCCAGAATGGGAAAACCCAGAAGAACTCTGCCTAGACGCAGAGGCTATACACGAATTAGCCTCGGCCATTAAGCATCAAAGCGAATGGATTAAACACCGCTCAACATCACTTTACACAGACCCCTTCCTAATAGAAGAAAAGCTTCGAAAACTGTCAAAAGAAGAAATTGGCACAATATTCCTCAAAAGTTGGCATCCAATAGTGGAACTCGAACAAATTTCGCCCCACAGCCTAATGGAGGCAACCAAATACTGGCAAAATCTAATTCCACTTAACGAAAGATGGCAAGAAACAGCAGGGCTACAGGCAGAAACTGGAACCACAACACACGAAGAACTGCTGAAACAGCAGATCATAACTGAAAAAGAGTTTTCCAAAGAACTGGAAATGTTCTGGCAAGAACTCAAACAAAGAACGATGAGTGAAGAGAAAATGGATTACTGGGATTTTATAGGCGCCAAAACCTATGAAGAAACAGTCAGACGTGCATACATGACAAGTTTTCTCGTTACATATGGTTACGCAACGCTGGAGGTAGACAGGTTAGAAGAAATGGTATACATTAGGTCCTACAAAACTCCCATTCCTACAGTGGGCAATAAGCAGGCGATTTCTCTGCCTATCCCAGTAAGCGTTGAAGACTGGAAAAATTGGATGGAAGGTGTGAAAGATTGAAGAAGAAAACGTATTACGCCACCAAAGTAAAACAAGCTACTCACCTGCTTTTTTTTAAACGTCACAGAAAGCCCGGAGTAAAAGGCTGGGAGTTAAGGAAAAGATTAGGAGTAGGCTATCCAAAAATCATGGCTTTACTAAATAGCCATCTTGAAAATCTAGACCTGCAGGTGAAGACTGTTTTCGAAGAAACAAAGCCACCAGAGAAACCAACTAGGACGCAGTTGGATGGAGCACGATTTTACATAACTCTGCGCGGAGGGCTTACTCCAAAGGAGACAAAGATGATGGGGTGGCGCATTGATGACATAGCAGGCTTGGCTGTAACTATTTCCACAATAATATCGAAGAAAGGGAAGGCCTCCAGAGAGGAGGTGGAGCAGCTTCTACGGGATAAACTGCCAGGTTGGAGAGTTAATGCTAACATAGACCGTTATATGCGAGCAGGCTACGTAGACCAAGACGAGAAGGGACAGCTTTACCTAGATTGGCGGACTAGAGCAGAAATAGACGAGAAAACTTTGATAGATTTGCTAATTGCGAAATAAAGTTCTTCTACGCACAATTGAGTTCCATACTATAAAAAAATGTATAGGTGTTCCTAGAAACAAAGTAGGTTTATTGACGGAAAAGAAAGTTGATAGACTCAAAATCACTAATAAAAGTCAAACCTTTTGGAGTTGTTTTGTATACTCCATTATCGTTAACAATCATGCCACTTCTGTTTAGAAGCTCCAAATAAAGCTTTAGTTGAGAATGGCTCAGCCTTGCTTTATACATTATATGTGTTTTCTTCTCGCCTTCCATAGCAGTCTTCAGAATCTCCGCGATTATATCGTGACGATCTCTTCTAAGCGACAGTTCAAGTGGTCTCGCTCCAAAATTTTCTGAAATTAAAGCTTCGTTTTTTCCTCGAAGTTCTTCGACGATGGAGACAACCTCCTTTCTCTACCACAATTCAGTTTAATGTTCCCAAAAAAAAAATCCGCCGAGTGTGTAATAAGGCTTCGTGTCAACTAGTCAAGGTCATCCGTTGAACTGACTATAACTTACGAATTTCCTATGTATTATTAATACATACATGAAAGTGCGAAAGCAGCTACGATTCTTCCAGAAATGACATCAATAGGAACGCACACTGCGTTAGATTGAGCCTAGCAATCCTGTCTTATATGCGCGTACAGGAATAGAAACAAGAACTTAAAATCCCAAACCAAAGGATTGCTAGGAGAAGAATCCTTCGATGAGTCTCAGCAATTGATATCCAAATAATATTGCAACAAAATAAGTTGGCCACAACATTATTGGCCAATTTCCAGGGATGTAATGCCAAAGATTCAATGATACAGCGAAGATTTCCATGAGTAATAAAGTAAACAAACCAGCTAAAGCCAAAACGAGCTGCTCTTTGACCTCCTTTCTACCTTTAGAACTTTTTCTAAAAATCAATAGAATTAACCATGACAATAGGAAAGCAGAGAACAACACGTACCAATTTTGATTAAACTGCAGGACGATATCCATGCAAATGAACGTATCTTATTTGCCTTAAAAACATATGCACGCACACGCCATTTTAAAAGGAAATTGCATATGTTTAAACTTGCAAGAAACTGTGCAACCGAAAACAACTGCTCAAAATTCAATTTACCAAACTAAACATACCTTTTCTAATTGCATGGATTTTAGCACACAAAGGAAAAAGGGAAGGTTACCGATTCTTCTTTTCCGCCCAAAACGGTTTAGTCCGTAAATACTGGATTTTCGCCTTCAGAAGGTCCATGTAAAATTCGTCTTCAATTCGCATTCTCGCCTCTCTGGACAATGAACCATGATGCACCGCAATATCATCTGTAAGCAAACTAAACCTATGTCCTAACATTTCAGCGTTGGTTCGACTGTTTACGAAGATAAGTGTCGATGAATGTTTTCTAACTAGGTCAAGCATATGTCTAATTCTTGCAGCGGCTTCAGGTGCGGTTCTCAATTTCTGAGCAGAATCATAATCTACATCTGTAGGAGTTGGGTATTCAACAGTGTATATATAGCCTTTAGGTAGCGAAATGCCAAGAACCTTAATAGGTCTGCCAGTGCCTGCGACGAATTTAGCAGCTTTTTCAGGACTTTCTACAGTTGCTGACAAGCCTATCCGCTGAAAATTCCTTCCAGCGAGCTCAGCAAGTCTTTCAAGACCTACCGAAAGTTGTGTTCCATGCTTACTTGTTGCTAGCTCGTGTACCTCATCAATTATTATGCAACGTATATGGCTAAGATGTTTTTGCATTCGTGAACCAGGTAATATCGCTTGAAGAGTTTCAGGAGTGGTAACCTGAATGTCTGGTGGCTGAATTGCTTGTTTTCTTCGAATTTTGGTTTCGGTGTCGCCGTGGCGAACTTGTACGGAAAGGTTGAGTTTTAATGCCCAATAAGACAAGCGTTTTATCATGTCACGATTTAGGGCACGAAGGGGAGTAATGTAGAGAACTGAAATTCCCTGTCTTTTTGGCTGTTCGAGAATTTTTGAGAATAAGGGAAGAAGAACAGCTTCTGTTTTGCCACTTCCAGTTGGTGCGACTAGGAGGATATTTTTACCTTTCAAAACAAAGGGAATAGCTTTGACCTGCGGTTCTGTGGGTTCAGAAAGCCCTAGCTTTTCTAAAATATCTTGAATAGGCTTGGCTAGCAGTTTGAAAACTTGAGCTTCTTCCTTCAAACTAAAACCTAACACTAAAAATTAACATACTTGTTCATAATCTTTTGGCAAGGTAAAAGCTGTTTAAATAGCGAGTCTCTAAGATAAGTTGGAGAAGGAAAATCTCCAAGTTACGGTCTGAGTTGCGTTTAAGGTTCCGAAGGAGCAGTTACATAAGCCCAAACCGTTACTAATATAACTGTCAGAAAAGCGCCGGCAAATCCTGAAAGAACCCATTCCAATCCTATATTTGGAAAGACCAGCATAGTAAGCCATGGAATAGCGTATTTTGCTGTGAAGTTAGCGACAATTCCTGCAACGAAGCCTAGTAACCCGAACATGGCAAATACTCTTATTCTATCACCCACATTAATCACCTTGATTAGACATACTACGAGAAAGCTCCTTTTTAGATTGACTGACACAAAACTGTCTATAATGGCGAACAAACCGTGCTTCTCTGTTAATGTGGAATTTAAAGCCCAAAACACTTTTGAAATAGCCTATGCTGCCACATATATACCTAGGTGTTTAGTGCATAATAACAATGTAATAATACACTTTTAACACTCTTCTTGTCCTTAAGGAGGTAAATTAAATTATGTCAGAAAGATTTGCTAAACGATGGGAAGAAGCCCCAAATCAGCAACCATTCACAACTAAGATTAAGGAATCTTTGAAACCACCAGGTCCTCTGAAACCGCGACTTGACACGGCGATCAGACGCATCGAACTTCAAGTTCAAAGGCTTGACCAAGCAGGCGAACGCTTCTCAGAACGAGACAAGAAAATCTTCGCCAGAATAGTTGACGCCTACACAAAACATGACATGGCACGTGCAAACGTTTTCGCAAACGAGCTTGCTGAAATACGAAAGATGGAAGAAATGATAATGCATGGAAGGCTTGCCTTAGAGCAGATTGTGCTAAGGTTAAGAACAGTTTCTGAACTCGGCGACATTGTAACAACACTTGCTCCTGCAGTTGGAGTATTACGCAGTGTGAAGAGTGGCATGTCAGCGATATTTCCTGAAGCCGAAAGAGAGTTAGGACAAATAGGAAACATGTTGAACGGCATAATGATTGATGCTGGTCAAAGCAGCGGATTGACAATCAACTTTGAATCGGCGAATGAAGACGCTCAGAAAATCCTTGCGGAAGCATCCTCAGTAGCAGAGCAAAAAATCAAAGAGAAATTCCCAGAGCTACCTGCAGCAATCGCCCAAGTTGGAGAAAAGTCTTCCACCAATACAGCTTAGACACACAGGGAACAGGTGATTCACTATGTCTGAATCGACATCCAACCTTTTTACCTATCTCGGCAAGCCGGTAAAAGACGAATACGGCCACATCATCGGCACAATGGCATCATTCCTGGTTACTCCAGGAGGAAGAATAAACGGAGTATTCATAGAACACGGGGACGGTGACATCAAACAATATTCAAGCGACCAAATAAAGACAGAGAACGATGAAGTTGTACTATTTGCGCCACTTAAAATGAAAGCCAACAATTTCTGCAACCAAATCCCGCTTCTTTGGCGGAAAACCCAAGCCATAAAGGACTTGAACGAAAAGAAGAAGATTCCTGAAGACATGTACAGCGACTTGTACTCCAGCTTTGAAGGTGCGTTGAACCAGTTAAAAACAGAAGCAGAAGACACAATTGCAGGCGTTGAGAAAGAAATCCAAGATTGCACTCAACGAGTCAAAGAACTCAATTCAGCCCTAATTAATCTGGAAATCGAACGAGAGATAGAACAAATCGATGAAGAATCCTACCAAACTGCTATAGAGATGGTGAAAGCAGGACTCAAACGAATTAACGCAGAGAAGAACGACTTTGAAACACTAAAAGGTAAATTATCCAATATGCTTCTAGGCGAAACACAAAAAGAAACTCTCGAAGAAAAGATCGAAGAAACACTTCCTGTGCCAAGCAGCGAATCCTTAGACACTTCGCTTCCAGAACCACCCGAATCCCCCGAACCTTCTGGGGAATCCCCCGTCGTAGTGTATGTGAAAAACGTCGACCAACCAAGTCCTTAAACACGAAAAGGCGGGCGGAGGGACAGAACTATTCGAAATTTCTTTCGTTCAGAGCCTCCACCCCTCAACGAAGTTATTGTGAAGTCTATTCGAAAACTTAAAATTCAACATTCAAAGCTGGAACAGGTGTACATAAGACTTCATAAAAGAGATAAAACTCTTTTCAGGGCATGTACCTTCGCGTTAGAAAAAAAGAATAATGCACGCGCCGCGATGTGTGCTAACGAACTGGCAGAGGTTAGAAAGCTCATAAAGCTGCTTTCCCACACGCAAATCGCGATAGAACGCATAATCATCAGATTAGATACTATCAAAGAACTCAGCACCATAATGGTAGACCTCAAGCCAGCGTTGAACGCTCTCAAAAACGTCACAACCAACCTAGTCAGCATAATGCCTGACATTGCCTCTGAATTGGACAAAGTCAACAATAGCATACAAGAAACACTCACCGTAACCAAGCTTTCCTCCGAGCCACCAACCATACTAACTAACATGAAAACTGCTGCTGGACAAGAAATCCTCAAGGAAGTCAACATGGCTTTGCAACAAAAATTAAATGTACAACTGCCCGAACCACCCGTCTCGGAAGTGTTGCCAAAGATCATGCAACCAGAGCGAATCAAGGAAATGGTTGCTTTGGTTGCTGCATGCCCACAATCGAGTGGAGACAAGCAGAAAGAAACAACTGAAGCTTTTCTTTCGATTAAAGATGTGAAAATGCAAAGCATCTCCCTCAGAATTCAACATTCTGAATCCATGCAAGACAAACTGCTCGAGTACGTTAAGCAATGTAATGGCCAAATAGACGTCACTGAATGTGCACTAAAGTTGAAAATCCCACCCAAAGAAGTGGAAAAAACATTGAAAGAACTTGATGCTAAAGGAAAAATAATTATCGGAACATGTTAAAAATGAGTGCTTCTCAAGAACTTGAAAAAGCAGCGACAAACTACGCGTCCGAAGCTGTTAGATTGGACAAACAAGGCTCAAGGGGAATGGCTATCACGATGTACCAGAGAGCCATAGAAACGCTACTAAGAATAGTACACTTGTATCCTGACTATGGCTTAAACAAAGTCTACATACAACGTGCAATGGCATATCAAGAAAGAGTCAAAGTGCTACAAGGCGGAATGCCTCTAAGGCCAGATGTAGAGAAAAGACCTGCCGACACTACAGAACCTCAAGAAGCTGGAAAAGCAAGCTACGATGAACTAATAATGCAGGAAAAACCTAACGTAAAATGGCCTGATGTCGTCGGTCTGGAACCAGCGAAAAAAGCCATAAAAGAAGCAATCGTTTACCCAGTTCAGAGACCAGATCTGTTCCCCCTAGGATGGCCCCGAGGAATACTCCTCTTTGGACCACCGGGCTGCGGAAAGACTTTGCTGGCAGCCGCTGTCGCCACAGAAATAGACAGCAACTTCATATCTGTTGACGCAGCGTCAATAATGTCCAAGTGGTTAGGAGAAGGCGAGAAGAATGTCGCGCAACTTTTTGCATCTGCGAGAAAGTCTGCTAATAATGGGAAACCTTCCATCGTGTTCATTGACGAACTAGACTCTTTGATGGGAAGACATTCTAGTGAAGTTGGCGGGGAAGTTCGTGTACGAAACCAATTTCTTAAGGAAATGGACGGTGTTATTGATAAAGGTAAAAGTCTGCACGCATACGTAATAGGTGCTACGAATCGACCTTGGGATCTGGATTGGCCATTTATCAGAAGATTTCAGAAGAGAATCATAGTGCCATTGCCTAACCATCATTCAAGGCTGCAGATGTTTAAACTTTACACCAGTCATTTGAACCTGAACCCAAACATGAGTCTTCACGAATTGGCCAGGCTTTCAGAAGGGTTTTCAGGAAGTGATATAAAAGACTGTTGTCAGTCAGCCTACTTGAGAGTCATCGGTGAATTCTTCGAGTCTGGACGAGTAAATGATAAACGAGCTAAGCCTAGACCCGTAACTATGGACGACTTTCGACAAATACTTGAAGATCGGAAGCCAAGCGTTTCCCTTGACATGGTTGCATCCTACACCAAATGGTTTGACGCTTTTAAGGCACTCTAGTTTGAAAAAATGGCTTCGGGGAGGCATCGGAAAGATTTGAAGAAATTTGCACCTTACTTATTTAACAGTAAGCGAAACCTCCTTTCTCCCTTCGGCAAATGTCCTCAGATCCCGGAAAAGCCTCTCAAAGCCTAATTTTTTTCTCAACAGCTTCTACAAGTTTTCCTGGTTCTTCAAGAATATCTACGACAGGTACGCCTAGACTTTTTGCTGCCAAAGCTGCAGAACCCGTAAATGCAATTATTAGTCCAAAACGTTTTAATGCCTCTATAGCTTCGTCAAATGTTTTGACAGCTACTATTTTGAGCACTGTTGGTTCTTGTTCAACTAAACTTCCAAAACCTTCAAGAATAACAAAATCAGTGCTGTTTTGGCAGTTTTTAACAATTTCTTTAAGGCTTAGTTTTGCAGTGTCACCTTTCTTGATGATACTCAGTTCTTTAGCAGCGACTATCACTATTGTTTTTGCGCCTGCTTGTGCGTGCCGCCAAGAGTCTTTCCCCTTAACATCTATTGTGAAGTCTGGTTCAGAAACATGCTTGATAGTGGCAACACGATGCCGATGTCTTGTTAAGCCTCTGACGAGAGCCTCTATCGTTGTTGTCTTGCCTGATTTTTTGCTTCCAATCACCGCGATAACAATCATGGGAGAACCAACGTTGTCGATGCACCTAAAAGAAACGGTTTCAATTAAAATATTCGCTCTTGAAAGGCTTCACGGGCGATAACCATCCAGAAGGCTTACGGCTAAAACTGCAGATATAATGTCAGCAGTTGTACCAGGGTTATATTGATTAGTTGGCCCACGCAGCTTCTTATCGAAGCCAGAAAGCTTTTCTCTACCAAGAGTTGTTGCTAAACCGCCCGAAATCAACACTTCATTTGCTTGTTCAGAAATTTCTTTCGCTCTCTCTAAGCCAACTTTTCGGGCGACAAGTGTATCAGGAACCATTGAAAGTATTTTGAGGAAAGTTTGAACTATTGCAGTGTTTAAATTATTTGCCTCCTTGAGTTGCTGAGTGAAATATGGCAAGCCGGCTTCAAAGGTTATAGGATAATTTTCTACCCATTCTCTTGAAACAGAGTCGTAGGGTGCTGAAATTCTGAAAATATCATAGAGAGTTATGTTCTCTTCTAGGATTCTTTCCTTTGAGTATGGGTCGTTCACGTCGAGAGTTGGCGCTTCACCAACTAAACCATTCGGATTGGCTATGTTTATTGCTTCATAGACCGCCACTGCATCTAATGACGTGGTTGACTCTACGACTAGTTTTATGTTTTCTCTCAGTCGGGAAATAGAAAGTTCGTCTCTTTCAGCCAACGTCATTCCGGCTGCTGCAGCGATTGGGGAAAGCAGAAGAACTGTGCCTAGCAACGTGTTGTTCCCATGTTGCCAAGCATTAATACTCACCACCGATTCCTTTATAATTTTTCCAATGCCCATTTCGTTTAGGTCATTTTTTTTATCGAAAATCATGATTCCCTGTTGAGCAGCTCGTGCAAAACTAGGTTCAACGGCTACGGCGGAAGCCAAAAAATGTTCATACCGTGTGCTTTTAAAATTTGCTGTTTTATTAACGTTTCCAGGCTTGTTTGCACTAACTTCTAAGAGGACAGCCAGTTGAAGACAGCTGGAAATGTACTTTGTTGTTTTACAAATGTCTCGCTGCAAGGGACAGGCCTTTCTAAAACGTGGTGCAGAAGTTTTATTAACGTTGTGCAAAAATCTACAAAGCAAGGTAATGGTCTACACTGGGTTGTTTAGCATGAGACTGTCAACTGTTAATATCGCTTTAATAGCCACTTTTGCGGCTTTGCAAGCTCTTCTCACAAGTTTTCCCTTTACAATCACAATAGGTGTTTCGGGTCAAATAACGCTTGGCATTGTAGGGGGTTCTCTTATCGGTATTTTGCTTGGCCCAATTATCGGCGGGTCAGCTGTGTCAATAGGGTCTCTTGTCGGCGTTTTTCTAAATCCTGCAGGTGCGATTTTCGGCATTTTCACAGTGATTCCTCCGTTTTTTGGGGCATTTGGAGCTGGTTGCATCAAAATCAAGAGAGGATACGTAGTTGGGGCAGTTATCCTCGCTTCACTTTTGGTGTTCTATGCACATCCCTTTGGCAGGGAAGCTTTCATGTACCCTTGGCTCCATATTGTCGCTATGATAGTTGCCTTCTCGCCCTTTGCATATCTGGCTGGATCAACTTTTAGTTCGTCTAAATCTGCAAAGTTGATATTCGGTGTTGCGGTTGCTGCGTTCGTCGGTGTTTTAACTGATAATATAACGGGCAGTGCCTTAGCAATGTGGTATTTTTCGCCGATTTTAACACCAGAAATATGGCTTTCAGTAATGTTTGTTTATCCCGTGGAGAGAATGGTTGCCCTAATTCTGGTGACAATCATTACCACGCCAGTTTACCACAGCCTGAGAAAAGCTGGGTTTATTGATCTACTCGAATAGAGATTTTACTATGATCTTTATGGTTTCCTTTTGGAGAAGGTTCTGCAACAACTCGAAAACAGTTCTCAATTCCAAAGGGAATCAAATATAGCTTTAATTGTTTTCAGTTATTTTCTAACGGAGAGTAGAAATGAAAGCCCGAGAAGGTGACTTGCTTGAAACGCCAGACGGAATTGTCTTTGATGTTAAGGGGATAATTCATCCTCCCGACAGAATTATTGCTTTTCCCCGTTTCATTCCAGACCCTCATGGAAACCGCAAACGAGGAGATAGAATTTACAGAAAAGTTTATGCTCTTTCCGAACGCTACGAGCTTCTCAAAGAACGGTTTCCTCAATATTTAGTCTCTGACCTTGTTTTTGGTGAACGCCTTAGTGAAATCCCAAAAGAAGACATAAGATGTTATTATAATCCAGTTGATCGCCTACGGGAATTTCGTGATTGTGGCGAGTTGGATGAATTAGAAGCTGATGCTTTGTGTTTTGCTGAGCTTTTGCAGAACCACTCAGATATTCGTAGGAATAAATTGGGCATTTCCGGCTCTCTTCTAGTTCAGTTGCATACTCTCAAATCAGATATCGACCTAATAGTCTATGGAAAGAGAAGCTGCTTTAAAGTGTATGAAGCACTACAATCAATGATGAAAGAAAAGAAAAGCCTAGTGAAAGCGTATACACAAGAAGAGCTAAGAAACCTCTATGGTTTCCGTTCAAAGGACACAGAAATGTCCTTTGACGATTTTGTCACGATAGAGTGCAGAAAGGTTTTGCAGGGCAAGTTTCTGCAACACGACTTTTACATACGATGTGTAAAGGATTGGAACGAAATAGAAGAACGCTACGGTGATGTTGTTTACAAAAGAGTCGGCTACGCGAAAATTAAGGCAACGATTTCAGATGATTCAGAAGCCATATTTACCCCCTGTCGCTATTCGGTGGACCACGTGCAGCTGCTGAAAGGAACGTGTGAAGAAGTAGTGTCAGAGGTTGCGTCTTTTCGAGGAAGATTTTGCGAGCAGGCAGGAGAAGGGGAAACTGTGATTGCTCAAGGGAAAGTTGAAAGAGTGCAAAAGAAAAATAGTGATACATTTTTTAGGCTTCTTCTGGGAGGCAAACCATCAGACTTCATGGTGCTAGAAAGGTGATTTTAAAAGAACGGGACCTCAGAGACCGCGATTTTATAAGCACAAAAGAAGACCTCCTCTTCTGCGTTGTAGGCCCATACCATCCCGCTGACCGCGTGATTAGCTATTTGAAATACTTGCCCGATCTAGAGGGTAAATGGCGGAAGGGAAAGGACCGGTTTAAACGCATAATGCGGGCATACACAATTCCAAGTTTGCTGGAAACTTTTGACTTTTTGAAAGTCTCCTACCCCAAATACTTGTTTTTCTCTTCGGTCTATAACATTACGATGACTGCTGTTCCACGAGAATATATAACGAAACACTTCAAACCTGAAGAGAAGCTAGCAAGGCTTTTCAGAAAGTCGCGCCTTGACTCTTTGCAAAGGAAAGTTGTTCGTTTTGTGTCTTTGCTATCTGAACTAAGCGGTATTTCAGTTGACGATTTTGGCGTCACAGGCTCGATACTGTTGGGCATTCACAATCCAGTCTTTTCAGACATGGACATCACTATGTATGGAGTGGAGAGTAGCTACGCAGTGAAGGGCGCCTTAACTGGAGTGTGCTCAACTGGGAACTTCGGTGTTGGACGTTTTGAAGAAGAAAAACTTAGGAATTGGTATATAAACAAGACACGTAATCACTCAATTAGTTTAGCTGAAGCTGAACGAATCTACAAGCGAAAATGGAACATTGGTGTATTTGAAGGAACTCTTTTCTCTGTACATCCCGTAAAGACGGAACAAGAGCTTACGGAGAAGTATGGCGATAAAACATATCATCCCGTTAAAACAGTGACTATACAAGCGGTTGTTGTTGACAGCAAGGACAGCATATTCCTTCCAGCCTTTTATCGAGTTAGAGAGGTTGAGGTTAAAGAAGATGTTGAGGCGGATATTGAAGAAGTGGTTTCCTATGAGGGGCTTTATGACAGTCTTGCAGAGAAAGGTGAGGAAATTGAAGTTAAGGGAAAACTTGAACACGTTATTGATAATCGAACTGGAAGGGAATATGACAGGGTTCTGGTGGGTTCACCTGAAGGAAAAGGCGGAGAATATATAAAACCGCTTTAGACCTACTGCCGCATTGTTGCCAGGGAAAACCTTAAATACGCTGTAATATCACAGTATTTTTAATAATATTGCCAAAAGAGGTGCATGAATGTATGTGTAAGGAAGAGAAAAAATGCGAATTCAAAGATGACCTTAAAGGCTGTGCATTGAAACATATAAGCGAAGCACGGAAGCTTATCTCAAACGGCAAACTCGAAGACGCTGATACCGAACTGTCTCATGTTGAGAAGCATTTAGAAGAGACGTAGAAACACCATTACAGATACCTCAGACGAATCTCCACAGGTGACTTTGATGTGCAGTGGTAAATGCAATAGTTGCGACTTTAAGGTGTTCAACAGGCTTCAAAAGTACTTCAGAGCTCTTCACTGTCCCACTCGGTGGATTATTATTCGCCTTTTAGGAGATGAAGCTCGCAGCACAAATGAAATTTTTGAAGGTTTAAAGGAAGCTGGAGAACGACTTTCAAGGTCAGGACTTTATTACCATCTCTCTGAGTTGGAAGAAGCTGGCATCGTTGAATTTGCTGAATACCGAGAGGTTGGAGGAGGCGCTCCCGAAAAGGTGTGGCGACTAAAAACAAAAGAAATCAAGATTAACCTCTTAACTGACTTGCCAGAGGTGTCGGGTCACGACCAGTGAGAACGCTGTAGAGGTTTCAAATCTGACAAAATGCTTCGGTGAGCTGCTGGCTGTTGACAACATTAGTTTTCAGGTTAAAAGGGGCGAGTTTTTTGGCTTCTTGGGGCCTAATGCTGCAGGTAAAACCACTACAATCCGAATGCTCACTGGTGTAATCAAGCCAGATGAAGGTACCGCTTCAATATTAAGTTATGACATTCTAAGAGAAGGCCTTAAAACTAAGCAGTTGATGGGAATCGTCCCTGAAATGGCAAATGCCTATGTGGACCTTTCAGCCTGGAACAACCTCATGCTAGTTGGAGAATTGTATGGAGTTTCTAAGCTGCAAAGACAGGAAAGGGCCAGCAAACTTTTGAAGGAATTTAAATTATATGAGCGGAGGAAGCACCTTGTCCGAGGTTTTTCTAGGGGAATGAAACAGAAACTACTGCTGTGTATGGCATTGATTAATGAGCCTAAAATCCTTTTCTTGGACGAGCCGACCTCTGGCTTAGATGTGGGGAGTCAACGCTTAATGAGAGACATGATTCGAGAACTTAATAGAAATGGCATTACCATATTTTTGACAACACACAATATGGAAGAGGCCAATCAACTTTGCGATAGGATAGCAATTATCAACCATGGCAAAATTGCAGCAATTGACAACCCAGAGAAGCTTCGGTTGCGAAGTAGTGGATTGCAGTCGATTGAAGTTAGCTTTGATAAGGCTGTGAGCATTGAGGAGTTGTCGAAGATTCGCGGTGTCAGTGAAGCAAAAAAGACGGGAGATAAAATACGGCTCTATGTAGACGAGACAAGTGATGTATTAGACAAGCTGATTGATTTTGCACGCTTAAAAAGACTCAAAATAATTTCCCTCAACACTCTCGCACCAACCTTAGAAGACGTTTTTCTTAAACTCGTGAAGGAAAGTTAAGATGGTGACCTTTTCAATGGAAAGCAATCTTTATTTAGAGCAGTTCAAGCGGTCCATTGCAATTGCCAAAAAGAACATTCGCATATACTACTCCAAAGGGCCTGTGGTCATATTTGGAATCATAACACCGCTCTTTCTTTTCCTATCATTCTACATCGGGCGAAACATGCCTGCTGAAACTCTCGTACCGGGATTAATTGGAATGACAGCTTTTTTCACGGCTACATCAGTTGGGCCCGCCATTGTTCCGTGGGAGGCAAGAGCAAAAACCTTAGAGAGGCTCATATCTTCTCCTATTTCCATCTGGACAATCTTTCTTGGCGATGTGCTTTCCTCGTTCCTTTTCGGAGCTGTCGTTTCCATATTTCCTGTGATCTTTGGCGTGCTCATCGGTGTCAAGATGGTCAGTCCATTAATTCTTGGATTTGGAATTGTTCTGGCAACATTCTGTTTTGCATCTTTCAGCATACTACTATCCGCCTATCCCCCAACGAACAGTCCAGCTAGTGTAATGATGCTATCGTCCATGGTCAAGTTCCCACTAGTTTTCATAAGCGGAATCTTCATTCCTATTGAAGATCTGCCCGCATGGGGTAGGACAGTTTCCTTAATTTCTCCATTGACATATTTCACCGATCTGGCAAGATACTCTATACAAGGGCGCAGCTTCTATCCTTTCGAGTTGGACTTTATACTCCTTGTGGCATTTGCAGTCATCTTTCTGGTTGTAGCAATAAAAATTCACGAACGCACCATACAGAAAAGGCTTTAGATATTTCGCTCTAATCTAACTCAAGAACTTCTTTAAGGTAAGCGTGGTAAGGACCAAGCTTTCCACCATAATTTCCAGCAGAAATTCTAGCCACGCCGGGCACTCTCACAGCCGCTTTTATCCCTTCAGCCATCGCTTCTTTCACACAATCTAGATTAAGACCATTGATGACGATTTCGTAAACACACTTGACATCTTTAGGTATCTGCGAGTCTGCCACTAGCTCTTTAAGTTTTGGACAGAAGGGATGGTTAGTAGACGCTTTAAGCTTGTACTTAATCGAGCCTGCTTTAGAGCCTGACCTGCAGATGCCCCCTGGAAATGGCATTATCACGCCTTTGACTTTGCTGCTGATAGCTTCTGCAGCCTTCTCTGCCGCCTGCAAACCAGCTGCACCACTCTGAGCCATGATTATGAAATTCCCTCCTGCAATCGCTTTTACAGCTCCAAACTTGTCTTCTACCATAAACTCGCCTTCCATAACTGGAATTCGCCAGACTTTCCTATTCGCCAAAGTGTCTTTTTTTTGGAATCCGTCTCCGAAAAGTCGAAGGCTCCGCCCCACCTTCAATCTTCTTTTCGCTTCTGGCAACGCGTCAAAAGCCGCAGCTGTAGGACAAGTCATTATACACTGTCCGATTCTAAGGATCATTTGAGCCTTTAAATCAAACCGTGTTCTATGATAAAGCTGAATCAATACACCTGCACGTCCATCTGGCGTGTCCTGTCTTTGTACAGATCCTTCTATTCCAGCTTCTACTGGAGACATAATAATTGAAGAAGCAAAGCCAATTGCCGTCTTGGCTGCTGTGTTCGCCCATTTCTCGTTTTCTGCAGTAATTAAGATCCGCCCCACCCACATTCCAAACATTTCAGCAAATGTGTTCTGAATCTCTACTGAATGTGTTGGGAAACTCAAAGTGTAGAAGTCGGGATCCTTCCCAGTTTTATCCAAATATTGAGATAGTTCTTCGGTCAAGTCATATACACCTCTTTCTGTAGAGCCTAACTCCGTCAACTTCAGCAAACGATTCATGTCATACCGCACTTAATCTTATAGACTCTTCTATTGAGACACCGCTTTGATGGCATGTTACCAGACCCGCGCACGACTAAATTAGAGGTTGGACATCTCCCCAGATCTGTTGCACGCGCAGAATTAGTCACGATTTCTAGTCAGATGTGAGTATATACCGTATTTACTAACATATAAAACACTACGACTAAGTATATATTCACTCGGCAGGGTCTAAAGTTAGGCGAAACAAGTTGAAATCTCTTGAAATCACACCTTTAGAAAACAAAAAACTGACCGTATATTTAATTGAAAAAGAGTATAACGAGCCCTTCTGGCTCATCGAACCGCCCTCCAACGGGACACCCTCCAAAACCCTCACTCACCTATTCAGACCATCAATAGCCTTCTGCGAATTCTTAAAAAAACTAACCAAGAAAGTTAATCCTGACTTGGCAACCGAAGAGCTAGGGATGCGGTCTTCAAAGGAGTTCCACGAAAACAATGTCTTAGCACAACTGTTCCAGGAGAAAGACATCTCCTTCTTTTCAGTTGACATAGATGAAAATGCTCGTGGATACCTATCAGCGAACATCGAGGAAAAGGTTCAAGCCCGAGATCAAGTGCTTGAAGCACTGTCTAAACTATCCAAAAAAGCAGGTGAGAGCGTTGACAGAGAATACTTGGTAGCCTACGGTCAATGTCTGCAACTGGAACTCGAAGAAAAACAGCGTGAAGCAAGTTTCCCAATACGAGAAAACTGGATAGTTATGAGCATTATGGATTATGCAAGAGAAATTGACAAAGAAGAGATTACCTGCATTCACATAGGCAGTCCAGAGCATGTTGTCAGAATCAAGAAACTTCTTGAATCCTTAGATGTCGACGTTGAGGCCCTCAAGCTTTCAAAGAAGGTAGTTTTAGCGCATACTAACACTTCCAGTTCTGAAGAGATAGCAGATTTGCTGCAATCAATGCGAATTTTAGCGAAACCAGTTGTCAAGAAATCTTCAGAAGAGACGCCTTACATTCTGTTTTACTTGGACACCGATAAGAGAGCTAGCTCTTTTGACATTTGCATGGCATACGACGCAGGATTCAAAGCAGTCGTTCCCTACGAGAACGTTACAGTTGAGGACGCAAAAAAAATCGTTCAAGATGCTATGTTTTCCCGAGGCCCAAAAGGAATCAAACACACAACTTTTTTTATTGGAGGAAGAGACGCAGAAAAAGCAGAGGAAATCCTAGAGATGGTAAAAAATACAATGTTTCCTCCTTTTGAAGCAGGCATTATAATTGATCCTTGTGGCGCGTATACTACTGCCGCGGCAGCGGTAGCTAAGGTCGAAGATGCATTATCATCTCGTAAACTTGGAAATCTGGGAGATAAGACCTGTGCTGTTTTTGGAACAGGTCCAGTAGGAAAAATCATTGCAGTCCTTTTAACGCGAATCGGCTGCGATGTGATGATAATAAGTCTTAACCCAAAACGTACAGACGGAGACGAATATGTTGAAGACCTCGCAAGACTGCTCGGCAGCAAGTACGGAGCGAATGTAGAGGGAGTTTTTGCTCCTACAGCAATGAAAAAGTCCAAGGTTCTACGCAAGGCTGATGTGATATTCTGTGCTTCCACAGAAGGAGCTCGAGTTATTAAGAGCGAACTATTGAAAGGTCTTAAGCTGTTAAAAGTGATGGCAGACATAAACGCTGTTCCGCCCTTAGGGATAGAAGGAATAAAGCTAGAAGATAATATGAGAGAAATAGCACCCGGAATTTTCGGAATTGGCGCCCTCACTATTGGCAAGTTGAAGTACCAATTAGAGAAGGAGATTCTAAGAGGTGTACGAAGAAACGGGAAGGAAGTCCACAACTATAGTTATTCTCTGCGACTCGCGCGAAAACTGCTTCGAAAGAAAATATCTGTCAGCAAGCTTGCAGTAACCCTAAACTATTCACATATGCAAAAAGAATAACTAGACACTCAGGCGCACGCATTCTCTGGATTGAGCCTAATAAGGCGCTTTAAAAGAGCGGTTAATCGTAATTTCAGCGATATCTGCAGCATATTCGGAAATTCGCTTTATGCTGTCCCGTATGGAACATGTTGCGCAAATTATCGAAGCATTCTTTTCAGTTAGGCGCGCGCGCGCAATGTCAAGGTCTATTTTTTCAATCCTCTTCTGCTCTTCGATTATTTGGTCGGAGCTCTCTACATTCTTGGAAAAGAACGAATTAACTGCACTATTATATGAGTCAAGGGCGGCGTTTCCAGAGGTCAGTATGAGTTTAAGCAAAGAATCGGTTATTCTTTGACGTCTTCCATTTAGCATTATTATGTTCTTTGCGATGTTGGTAGCATGGTCTGCGACGTGTTCAATTCTATGCACAAGGGTTTGATAATCCAGGCAATCAATTGGCTCGAGTTCAAGTTTATTTGCCAGGGTTGGGTCAAGAGCGGCGCTGCGAAGGAGGCGGAGAAGAAAGAAAGAAAAGTGATCGACATCATCGTCCAGAGTGTAAACAGCTCTCGCCAACTTTGCGTCTCGATTCTTTAATGATTCTAAAGCGTCTCGGTACATAGATTTGGCGATTAAGTGCATCCTACGGATGCCAGACATGACTGAGGCTTTCGACTCGTCTATTAATGTTTGGATATACATGCTCTTAGCCTCAGACTCCATAATGCGCATATAAAGCACCCTAACTATGCGGCGGATTGCCCTTTGTTGCGCGACAGAAAATATCTTTTTTGAAACGAGTTTAATGGAGGAATAGCCATTAAGATAGCAAGCGATAATACTGCGAACAACCATGACCTCCTTCTCTTTTGGATCAACGGAGAGAGTTATCCTTTTAGACTCTTTCTTCTTCTCAGCGCCAGCGAAAAGGACTAGAGAACGGTCGCGTTGAACAGCCATAGAGACGACATCACCCTTGTTCAGTTCATTCAATTTCACCCAATGTTTTGGCAGAGAAACTACAAGAGATGATCTTCCCAAGGACATAATTTTGCGTTGCTCCATTATCTACTACCATCCACAACATAGATTATCTGTTCTTTAGCAATATATACATACTGCACAGGTATATATCGCAACCACCTAATACTTGATGACAATAGACACGCAACATAGCTGCACATGTGCCCAAATACTGTATGCGTTAGTCGTATCTTCCGCCAGCTCTGACGCATTCTGCTTTCAGCCTTTTTGGTTTTGGTGTTGTTCGTTGTTTCTTATGCCTTAGGCATTCTCTCAATCTTATGAGCATCCAACCATGGTCTTCATATTCGCATCCACATTTGAGTTTGACCGTTTTTGGGGATTTCGCCCCCTCGTTCTTCTGTGTCAATTAAAGTCTCCTCTTACTGTCTGTGATCTTGATTGTAGCTCTTTCGGTGCTTTTTTGCGCGCATCGTTACATAGATTGGAAAACTATGGAAAAAACTGTCAAAAAAGCCATCGAAATCCTGTCATTCCCTAAAAATCAGAAAATGGAAAAAACGCAATAATCAAGATAGACTATGTATGCATAAAACCGTGTTATCTAAAGCAATTTATTGAAGAATTACTCCTCTACGACTTTGACACTTTCTATTTCTTTGCACCATGGAATTAAGTCTGCCGAAAGTTCTTGGAGAATCTCACCTTCTATCTCTTCGTTTGTTTTTTCGCGACTTTCTTCAACAAGAGAAATAAGAATCATTACTTTCTTTGTTTTCATTAAAACACCATTGTGAAACGATGTACTAGTCCTTTTCAGAAAAGTCTTGGGATTCACCTATGACTCAAACAGGGTTCAGAACTTCTTTTCTTTTCAGATTTGATACCGTGAATATACCAACAGTAATGTTGTCTGATGGAGTCTTTGACAAAGTCTGCGATGCTGACATATCCGTATTCGGGATGTTCTTTCATTAATTGTTCTATGGCTTCTATCATTTCTTTGGGCAGTTTGATGGTTCTGTAATGTCTGCGCATTCTAGTTCACTCAGAGATTTTTGGTTTTTTCTTCAAAGCTAAGAACATGATAATGAGTCTAAAAATCTTGTGAAAAGATACTAAATATTCTTAAACTCTTATATTCAGACTCGGAAAAGAAACAGTTCACGTTTTTTCAACAACGAATCAATACATGAGGCTTGATGTGCGTGCGTCTACGACTATTATCGTTTATGGCAGCCCGCAGGCGTGCAAAAACTAGAGCTTTCCGGCTCTAATCAACACCCTCTTTTTTTGTTAGATTCTGAATAGAAGATAAATTTTTTAGCTGTAACGTGTCAGTAAAAAACTGATGGATTTCCTCTGAAGAATCAGAACATGGATGTGGTATGGGAAAACATTGAAACGAGTAGAGAAAAGATGACAAAGTCGCCTTAGCCAACACCCTCCTCTCTTTTTGTTTTCTTGTCCATTTTGTCGTAGCATCAAAGTCTTCTTGTGTTACGAAAAATCGTCCACCTTTTCCCTAACAACTTCGTTTACCTAGAAGACTTACGCAGGGAAATAGAGAAATAGTGTGCGCACTTGGAAAATCTCAGAACCCTAAAACGACCCCCCTCTTTTTTCCTATTCCGAACCCGACCTTCCAACAAATCTTTTATTGGCAATAGAAAACAAGAAGTAAGGGAGCCTTCGTTGCCGGTTGACGATTTCTTTGCAGAGTTGCTGCTGGAGGAATTCAACGGACAATGAGCGACAGAGACGACGTGAAGCCAGAAAACAAGAAGGATAATTCTGCTCCAGAGCCGGAGAGCTGAACAAGTTGGACACGACGGAGCAGGTGCAAGCTCTTTTCCCTTCTGAACTGAAGAATCCGCTGCTGGATGAATAAGAGTCAGAGAGATTAGCTAAAACAGTGAAGGAAGCCAGAGCCTTATTAGCTGCTGGCTTCGAATACGTCACGGACATCGATGACCTTAAGCTATTTCGCAAACGAATTTAGTATCGCCACTAAGCAGATTTATCCAAAACTCAACAAATAGGGATTCTTCCATAAGAAGTGGAGACATCTCCCGCAACTTCCATCTTTTTGTGGATTCTAGGCTATACTGTTACTTATAGGATGGAAGCAGCGCATGCTACCTATTTGGTATAATTTTTTTCTGACTCTATTATTTTTAAGGTGAAACAAGAGGAGTGATAAACTGTAAGGATCGGGATAAGTTATGAAGGATCAATGGAGAATAAAAGTGGACATGATAATTAATGGTGTATCTGAAAAAGAGGGGGTAGACTGGAGCCAAGCTAGAGCGATTGTTCACAAATATGTCTGCGGCGGGAAATGTGGTTGGTACAAAACCAACAGCAGGAAAGCAGGCTTCAACAGGCACGATTTATCAGATAAGCAGAAAAAACTGATAAAAGAAACAGTTAAACAGGTCATGAAAGACTTGACAGTTGAAGAGGCAAAATGGCAAATACATGAAATTCTATGTCCTGGTCACCCTAAACCTCCTCCAAAACGAAACATTAGCCAGTCAACTTAGAACTTAATCGACGAAAAGCGTACGGCCAAGGTAAGGCATAAAATATGAGGGTTACAGCTGACCTGCATGGACTTGGTTATGTCTCCCATATCTTCCCTATTTTTCTCTTCGTAAATAGAAGACTATTTCACAAATGATAAAAACTTAGTGTCTATATTGTTGTTGGAGGAAAAGTAGTGAAAAAAACAGCCTTTATGATAATGCTACAACTGCTTTTAATCAGCGTATTCACATTTGCAGTAAACATCCAACCGATAAAGACTGAGACCATAAGATGGGCTAGAAACTACGATACAGTAGCGGATTCACACACACATACGGAATTGATGAATATTTCTCAGCTGCTTTTTTCGCAGATTGACAATTGGAACCTCAATACTATGCGTGTGTTAGGGGCGAAATGGGAAGATATTATGTCTGTCAACCATGATTCTGGAGAGCTTATTATCGGGGTCGATGGAATTAGCTCAGACAGTTACTCGGAGCTCATCGAGCTAATTAGAAGTAGTGGTGGTGAACTCGTTAACAGAGTTTCTATGCGTGGCCGTATTAGTGCTGTTGTTGCCGATATTCCTCAGTTGGAAATGTCTACTTTCGTAATGAAGGCTCATGCTGCAGGGCTGTCAAGATATGTAGAGCCTAATGTGAGATTAAAAGCTGACTTTATACCAAACGATCCGGGCTGGCAGATGCAATGGGGGCCACCTGCAATAGAGGCAGACTTTGCTTGGAATACAACGGTGGGAGATTCTTCCATTATCGTTGCCGTTATTGATTCCGGGATTGATTTGAATCATGAGGATCTAGATGCGAATATTGTTCCATTGGGATTCGATTGGGTAAACAATGATACCAACCCTTGGGATGACTATGGGCATGGAACCCACTGTGCTGGCATCATTGCGGCAATGCTAAACAACAGCTTTGGGATAGCTGGCCTGGCTCAAGTACGATTAATGGCTGAAAAAGTGCTTAACCAGAGGGGTGAGGGATCAGCAGATGATGTTGCGAATGCGATAGTTCACGCGGTGGATCAAGGAGCGGACATTTTGAGCATGAGTCTCGGAAGTCTCGTGGAAAGCACGATAATTCATGCGGCCATAAAATATGCTGATGAGCAGGGTGTGTTGATAATTGGGTCGGCGGGAAATGACGCTTCGGAATGGTATCATTGGCCAGCATCATATAAGGAAGTGATAGCCGTTACGGCCACTAGTGAAAGTGATGATCCAGCTGAATTCACTAATCATGGAGATTGGGTTGAAGTTGCGGCGCCAGGTGTCAACATATACTCAACCTGGCTAGGTGATGAATACAAAAGCTTGAGTGGGACATCCATGTCAGCTCCTCACGTGACAGGTGTCGTAGCATTAATCTGGAGCCAATTCCCTAACATGACCAGAGACCAAGTGCGAGCTCAGCTACGTTACACAGCTGATGACTTGGGCGACCCCACATTTGATGAATATTACGGATATGGCTTGATCAACGCAAGAAGAGCTGTTGAACAGGACCCGCCTGTACACGACGTTGTCTTGCTGCACTGGAAGGCTCCTTACGTCTTGAAGCCATTTGATACCGCTATTTTCAACAGCACTCTGCTGAACTTCGGAACTGCTAACGAAGACAACTTGACAGTGCAGTTGTTGGTTAACGGAACTGTTGAAGCTTCTAAACTCGTTAACAATTTGACAGGTGGTGCATCAATCATGACTAGTCACCTATGGAGTCCAATAGCTGAAGGAACTTACAACGTCACAATACAAGTAATCCCAGTGAACGGAGAAACAGCAACGCAAAACAACGTGTTGTCTGAAAACCTTATAGTCAGAATCTCAAAAACCTTTGAAGTACCCAATGATTTTCCAAGAATACAGAATGCCATAAACAAAGTTGACAATGGATCCACGATTCAAGTTGAACCAGGAACTTACTATGAACATATTATCGTACCAAAATCAATGACTATTCATGGAGAGAACTCCAACACTACGATTATTGACGGAAGCGGTATCAAGTCCGTAATCAAGATATTCGCCAACAATGTGAGTATCAACGGGTTTACCATTCAAAACAGCGGCTCAAAACCGTTGCATGGCGACAGCGGGATTGTCTTATACAGCTTGCACAATAACATCAGCTCAAACATAATTTGGGACAATTACTACGGAATTAGACTTCTTTCTAAGCAAAACACGATTGTCGGAAATATAGTTGCAAATTCTGCAAGGGGCATAAGTCTGGAGGGATCAAATGAAAACATTCTCAGAGATAATCATATGATTGGTAACACCCGCAATCTTGACATAGATTTTCATGGAGGAACACTTTCAGATTACATGAATGATATAGATGATTCAAACACTGTAGACGGAAAGCCTGTTTACTACTGGGTGAACCAACACAATAAATCGATCCCAAGTGACGCGGGATATGTAGCCATCTTGAACTCTACTCAGATTATAGTGAAAGACTTGAACCTCTCAAACAATGGCCAAGGCTTGCTATTTGTCTCTACAACCAACTCCACAGTAGCAAACGTGCAAGCCTTCGACAACTCAATTGGCATCTACATGGTCAAGTCGGACGACAACACAATACACAATTGCATGGTTACAGACAACTTGGTTGGAATTTGGCTAAGTTATTGCAGTGGCAACATAGTCGAAGCCAACACAGCGTCGAAGGGGATGTTAGGCATAGCCCTATATGAATCGAGCTACAACAGCATTTTAGGAAACACACTATTGAATAATACGCTATTACTGGGTATAGGATTCAGTTTGGAGTCAAACTCCAACTGTAACAGTTTTTTCCGAAATAACCTCATCAGCAACTCAATTCAGGTCAATATCATTTACAACTCAGTGAATAATACCTTTGATAATGGTTATGAAGGAAACTATTGGAGTAATTATGTTGGGTTGGACTCTGACGGTGATGGAATAGGTGATTCACCTTATGCTATTGATGAAAATAATACCGATAATTATCCACTAATGAATCTTTACTGGAACCCAGCAGACATCAACCACAATTTGAAAGTTGACATTTACGATGTCGTTTTAGCCTGTAACGCCTATAGCTCCACTCCTTCAGACCCGCACTGGAACCCACACTGTGACATAGCTGAACCCTACGGCTTCATAGACATTTACGATGTAGTAATGATCTGTTCAAGCTACGGAGAAGAATACTTACCATAATTCAGCAGATTGGGATTCTTCCATAAGCTAGGTCTATGGTGAACTTGTCAATGTTTGCTAACTCTGCGTTTACAACTTCCTCTATGCTTTTCTGAAGGCTTTCCAAGGAATTACCAGATTGTAGAACAACCTGCGCGGCAGCAATTGCTGGTTGGTCGATAGGCTTGCCAATTTGGCTAAGTAACCATATGTAAACCTCTTCTAGCCCGGGCACCTGTTCATGTACGCTGTTGGCAATGCGATGCGTCAAGAGATTGTATATTTTTCCAACGTGGCTAACAGGATTTTTGCCTGCAGCGGCTTCGGAGCATGTTGGGCGGTTTAAGGGTATTACTCCATTAACGCGGTTTCCTCTTCCTACCTCGCCTGAGTCGGCGCTCTCCGCGCTCGTGCCAAGCACCGTCAAGTAGACGCCTCCAACGCCTCTGCCTTCGACATCCAACGTGTTTAAGTTAACGTCAACTTCGTCGAATGTCACGTTCGTTTTCACGAACATTTGAACATCTTCAAGAATCTCGCTTTTCTTTCTAAAGTAGTCTCTCTCATTTTTCACATATTGATCAACAAAAGCTATTGAAATCGTCAAATCAAGCGCGTTGTTCTTTCTTAACCCCATAACCTTCACGTCTTCTCCAGCTTCGGGAAACTTCTTTTTAAACAATGGAGAGTTGATATACCGCTCTGTTTTCAGGACAATTCTTTCAAGTTGGGTCATGGGCGCGTATCCCACAGCGGCCGAAGTGTCATTTGCTCCGAGCACTTTGCCTTTTCGCTTGAAAATGTCGACGAGTTCAGGAGAACCTGGTTTCAACTCAACTTGATATCGAACATGTTTTTCTGGATCAACGAAGCGTAGGTTGTTTTTTATCCATTCTTTTGCTGCTTGAAGAGCCAATTCTTTGACTGGTATTGTAACGCCGTTCGCTTCGGTAGTGGCTCTGTCGCCTAGTATAAGAAGCATGGATTCCTTCACTTTTCCTCCGCCAAATTTAGGCTCTACGTCGCCTGCCACTAATAGAGACTTATCCGCGTTATGATGCAGAATAAAGCCGACTTTTTCTAAATATTCCCTGCATAGTCTGACAGAGACATTGTCCATAATAGCGTCACATATCGAATCTGGATGCCCAAGTCCCTTTCTTTCCACAATTTCAAATTTCTGCTGCTCTATAGGTACATGCTTAGAATGATCAACGAGTATGTTCCTCAACGAGAGTTCACCTTGGCAAGGCTTATAAAATGCTTGAGAATATATATCTTGCGATATCTGCCACGAATAAAAAATAACTGTCGGTTATCAAATATGATCTTAACAGGTTCACAGTTTAAAAAACTCAGAATCGACGCAGGACTTACTCAACGACAACTAGCGCAGCTAATCGGAATTTCCCAAGCACACATCGCAAAAATAGAAAATGGAAAAGTAGACCCCAGACTATCAACCGTCAACAAAATTCTTCAAGTACTGACTGAAGGCGAAGGGAGGAAATGTGAAGACATAATGACCCGAAACTTAATTTTCGCCAAACCAAACGATAAGATTTTAAAAGTAAGCGAAGTCATGATGAAAAAAGCAATCTCCCAACTACCTATAATGCAAAATGGCAAAATTATTGGCACGGTAACCGAAGAAAGCATAATAAAAAATCTGCACATTAACATAGCTGATGAAACAGCAAAAAAAATAATGGACCCGCCGCTACCGTGTCTTCCACAGGACACCAGCATAAGCATGATTCGCCCATTGCTAGAAGATTATCCAGGGGTCTTAGTTATGCGGAAAGGCGATGTGGTGGGCATAATAACGCGTTCTGACCTGCTGAAAACGGTTTCTAAGACTGTGTAGCAGCTTTCCTTCTACAGTTTACTGTCAATTTTTGTTTTTGAACATGTACAAAATTGATAAATACTTGCACTTGTAACTGAGAGACATGGATGACTCCGTCGGAATGGAATGCGGCGTATTCAGCGCCATTGATTTCGAACGAAAGCCCATCTTTCCACATGTCTACTGGGGTATGCGCGCCCAGAACCATAGGGGCCACCAGTCCCATGGTTTTTTGACTTTCGACGGAAAATTCAACGTCTACCGCGGTTTAGACCTTATTCCAAAAGTGAAGAAGAAAGAAATTCAAGAGTGGTTAGTTCGGTTGCCGGGGCATGTTGGTATCGGGAATGTGCGGTATACGACGTCTGGGCGGTTGGATGAGGAGGCGTTGATTCGAGGAACTCAACCTGTTACAGTGGAGACAAAGAAGTTAGAATTGGCTATCTCGTTCAATGGGAACATCGTCAATACTGTAGGGCTAAGAAAGGAACTCTGCCGGACTTTCCCCAACTTTTCTTATGAATGTGATGCTGAATTGATTTGTAGAAAACTTGCTGTCGAACTCATGAATGGGCGTGATTTGCAGTCTGCGGTTAAAACTTGCATGGAGGAGGTCGAAGGGGCCTTTTCGGTAAGTGGGATAACTCAAGAAGGCGACTTGTTTGCCTTCAAAGACCCTTATGGGCTGCGTCCTCTTTGCACTGGTCGTAGCTCTAATGGAAGTATTTGTGCTTTTTCTTCTGAGACTGTGGGTCTTGACATCAATGGCTTTAGCCACGCCTTTGAAGTAGAGCCCGGTGAGTTTGTTACAGCTACTGGAGAAGGGTTTAAGCGTGAGCAACTTGTGGCTAAGAGGAGAAAGGCTCTTTGCGCATTTGAGTTTGCTTATTTTGCTCGTCCAGATTCGAAGCTTAATGGCAGATATGTGTATGAGGTTAGAGAGGAATTTGGAAGAAATCTGGGAAGAGAGTACTCAGACATAGTTAAAGATGCTGATTTAATCGTGTCTTTGCCTGAAACAAGCGATGATGCGGCTTTTGGTCTTCATGAAGAGACTGGATTGCGCTGGGAGAGATGTACAAGAAGACATCGCTATGTGACTGACCGAGCTTTCATTTTATTGTCGCAAGAGCGTTATTCAACCATAGATCGAAAAATCAATATTGTAGACCACAAGCTTGCTGGCAAGAACCTCATAGTTATCGATGATAGTATAGTGAGAGGCGACACAACAAGAGTCGTCATTGAAAAGATGCGGAAACTAGGCGTCAAAAAAGTACATTTGTTCATTACGTTTCCCCGCATCATAGGCCCTTGCTTCTATGGCATTGACATGGCAACGTATGGTGAGTTGATAGGTTCTACACGGGAAACTGAGGAAATAGCGCAGGTAGTAGGAGCAGACTCGTTGAGCTACCAATCTGTAGACCGGTTTGTAAAAGCTACTGGCATGCGGAAAGATGAATTGTGCTTTGGCTGCGTTACGGGTAAGTATCCGACACCTCTTGCGCAGAGACTGGCAAACTGGATGCGGAGAAAATTTGATAGCGGACACAAAGAAACAGGGAGAATTTACGAAATAGATGTTGAAAATCTTGTCTAAAGATAAATAATCCCAGTCTACAAAAGAGCCGAGGGGCAAAATTTATGGAAAGGGTGGGCATTTTAGTCGTTTCCTATGGCGCTCGAGAAGCAGCCATGATAGATGCATTCCAACGAAGTTTAGAGTATAGAACAGAAATCTATGTTGTGGATAAGCAAAAAAACCCTTTCAACATAAAAAGAGCGGCAGAACATGTTGTTGTTCCAGATTTTGATGTAAACAAGATTTGCAGGTTTGCTGCAAGACGACAGAACAAAATTGACTTTGGAATAGTTGGACCAGAAAAACCGATAATAAACGGTCTAAGAGATGTCGTGGAAAAGGAAACAGATATACCTATGATATGCCCAACAAAACGATACGCCATCGAAGCAAGCAAGGTGGCGCAAAGATGTCTTTTTGAAGAGGCTGCGCCAGCGGTTAACCCTAGATTTAGGGTTTTCAACCCGAAAGAATACAAAACTGAAATTGATGTAAAAAAAGCTGTTTATGCATGGTTGGATGAGTTGGGCAACCAAGCAGTGGTGAAGCCAGATGTTCCAGCAGCAGGAAAAGGAGTAGGTGTTTGGGGAGATCACTTTAACACGCGCGAGCAACTGTTCAACCACTTTCTAGCTAATTATCAACATGGGCAAGTAATAGTTGAAGAGAAGATTGAGGGCGAAGAATCGAGTTTTCAAGCTTTCTGCGACGGGAAAAACCTTGTAGCCTTGCCTGAAACCCGTGACTACAAGAGAGCCTTTGACGGAGACAAAGGTCCAAACACGGGTGGAATGGGCTCTTACAAAGACGAAGGCAACCTTTTGCCTTTCATGTCAACTGAAGATCGAGAGAAACAAGTTGAAATCGTAAACAGAATCTTCAACCTAATGAAGAAGCGGGGAAGCGGTGATGAATTGAGAGGTGTCCCCTTTTATGTTGCCTTCAGTCACACCGCAAATGGACTGAAAATACTGGAAAATAACAGTCGACCAGGCGATCCTGAAATAATAAACATACTACCACTTCTAAAGGACGACTTCGTCGATATTTGCTTCAAAATGGTAGAAGGCAACTTAACGAAGGTGGAGATTGAGAGAAAAGCTTCTGTAGTAACCTATAAGGTACCGCCCTCTTATGGCGGATACATGAACATGTTTCCGAACAAGGTGAATCATGAAGAAATCAGTAAGCCTGTGAGATTGAAAGAAGCCTACGAGTTGGGAGATGATGTTCGGGTTTATCCCGCTTCTATGGAGCTCAGAGACAACGAAGTTTACGTTCTCTCTTCAAGAGCTGTCGCCGTTGTCGGCATCGCTGATACGATCAAAGATGCTCGCGAACTCTCTTTAAAAGGTATAAGTGCCATTGAAGGCGGTGCCCTTTGGAACAGAAACGACATAGCCTCTAGCGAACACGTTCAAAAAAGCGTAGAGCACATGGAGAGATTGAGGCGTAAGAGCAGGTGAAGAAGGCGAAAAGAGTTTTCATAACAGACTGTGAAGGCCCTATTTCAAAAAACGACAACGCTTTCGAGTTAGCCTGCCATTTCATTCCAGAAGGCGACAAATTTTTCACTCAAATCAGCACGTATGACGATGTTTTAGCAGACGTTGTCAAACGCGACGGATACAAGGCGGGCGATACTTTGAAACTCATTGTTCCTTTTCTTAAAGCATGCGAGGTTACGAATAGAAAGATGATGGAGTTTTCCGCTCAAAACATTTTGTTGATACCAGATGCAAAGGATATGCTGCGATTTGTGAAAGGTAGGATGCCAAGTTTTATTGTAAGTACCAGTTACGAGCATTACATCCAGGTTTTATGTCGCACATTAGATTTTCCTTATAAAAACACGTATTGTACCGCGCTAGACATTGACGCTTATCAAATGGGTAGAGAAGAAAAGGAGAAACTTGACCAGTTTAGACGAGAGATATGCTCGATGCCTTTAATTGAAATCCCTAAAAATGCAACGTCACTGCAAGATTTTTCAGAGAGAGATCAACAGACGATGAAGCGGCTAGACAAGATTTTCTGGAGAGAGATCATGCAGATGGAGTCAGGTACTATGCTGAAGGAGATTAACCCAGTAGGAGGGGTAGAGAAGGCGAAGGCAGTTAGAAGCATCGTTGATGAAGCCGGAAGCAATTTGAGTAGTGTGATGTATATTGGTGACAGTATTACAGATGTTGACTGTTTCCGACTAGTTAGAGAAAACGGTGGTGCGACAGTTTCCTTCAATGGCAACGCTTACGCTATTCGCGAAGCCGAAATCGCAGTTCTTTCAACAAACGCCCTTGTAGTCGCGACTATTGCTGATGTTTTTGAAAGACTTGGCAAGGAGGTCGTTTACGATTTAGTAGATAATTGGGGATACAAGGCATTAGAAAAGTATGGCAGCGACTCGTTATTGCAGGAGAAACTTCAGAACTTGTTCCCAAAAATGTTGCCTAAAGTGAGCAAAATTACCGCACGTAACGTGGAGGAACTTGCCGCTGAAAGTAGCGTTTTCAGGAAGCTTGTGAGGGGAGAGAATGTGGGACGGCTGGGCTGAGATGCGGCTAAGTTTTATTTATCTTCCTTTCAGAGGTATGTACCATGAAAACAGAGGTTGAAAACACGTATGCAGAGGCTTTCGAAGGACTCTATTGCAGAGTTATTGTCACAGCTGACGATGAAGAGGTTTTGCATAGTGCTTCTGAAGACGCAACGGCGACGCCTTCAATAGTTGTAGGCAGAGTTGAGGGTGGAATCGAAAAATGGTTGATTCCAAAAGAAACGCCAGATGGTCGCATGGGGGCAATTTTGCAGTTTTGGGGTGGCATAGATAATAGAAAGCCTGTGCAAAGTTCATTAGAAAAGTTTGAAACTGAACTGTCCTACCGAATCAGACAAGACATCCTCGTAAAACCCTTCACAGCCCTTTTCGACGCCTTGCCAAACGCCATAGGAAAACTGGATATGATGGAAAGAGTTGGTCATTGTGGAGATGGGTTTGAATGGGAAGAAAAACGTTATGACCGCCGCGTTATTGTTGTTCCTTTAATGGTGCCAAACTTTCTCATAGAAAGACAGCTGGGCTATGCGAAGGGAGTTATGGGTGCTAATTTCTGGTACCTGTGTGAAACCAAAGAGGCCGTTATGACTGTGGGAAGAAAAGCTCTTGAAGCAATTGACGAAGTTGAAGGAGTTATAGCTCCCTTTGGTATATGTTCTGCCGGATCAAAACTTGAAACCAAATTTCCGTCGATAGGTCCCACGACTAATCATCCTTATTGCCCATCGCTAAGAAACAAACTTGGGGCAGCATCTAAAGTTCCTGAATGCGTCCATTTCATTCCAGAAATTGTAATTAACGGTGTTTCTCTAAGTGCTGTGAAGGTAGCTATGAAAGCTGGAATCGAAGCCACATGTAGCATAGAAGGGGTCCACGTTATTTCCGCAGGTAACTATGGGGGCAAACTGGGCAATTATAAAATTTATCTACGAGAGTTGTTTTTATGACTAAATTTGACGTTGTCGGTTTTGGCGCTTTAAACATTGATAGGCTCTTTAAGGTAAATAAGATAGCTGGAAGAGATGAGGAGAGTTTTGTTGTCGAATCCAAAGAATCTTGCGGTGGCTCAGCTGCCAACACCATTGTAGGTTTGGCGCGTTTGGGGTTAAAAACTGGATACATCGGCAAAGTTTCAGATGATCGTGAAGGGCAACTCTTGCTTGACGACTTTAATAAAGAGAACGTTGATACAAAGGGCATTGTTATTGCAAAGAGTGGACGAAGCGGTGTTGTTATGGGTTTTGTTGACGAACATGGTGAACGATCGCTTTATGTGGCTCCGGGGGTCAATGACACCGTAGAGTTGAGAGAAATTAACAAAAATTATGTGAGAAAGGCTGGGTTTCTACATTTGACTTCTTTTGTGGGTGAAAAATCATTTGAAAGCCAGAAAGAAATTGTTGAACAGCTTCCAGAACGTGTCAGAGTGAGTTTTGATCCAGGTATGTTGTATGCTCAGAGGGGTTTGTCTTCGTTAAGACCTATTTTGAGACGAACTTTCGTCATGCTTCCTAACGAAGTCGAGATGAAGCTGCTTACAGGCGAAGAATATGAAGATGGTGCTGAAATGTTGATAGCTGAAGGAGTTAAAGTTGTGGCAGTTAAACTAGGCAGGAAAGGGTGCTTTGTAACTGATGGCGAAGAAAGTCATGTAGTAGAGCCCTTTAAGGTAAGAGTTGTCGATACTACAGGTGCAGGTGACGCGTGGAATGCAGGTTTTCTTTATGGCTTACTTGGAGAAAATAGTTTGCTGGAGTGTGGGCGGCTTGGGAATTTTGTGGCGTCTAGGTGCATAATGAAAATGGGAGCGAGAACTGGGCTTCCTCAACTCGCTGACTTGCATTTTTGAAAAGTCTAAAATAGATAAGAATTGGCTAATTGTAACTTGTTGGGCTCAATATGAGGATACTCGTTTTAGGTTGTGGAAATATCGGTTCTGTTATAGCGACCGATCTTGCTGAAAGTATGCTTTCAACTGAGATTGTTATTGCTGATAAATGTCGAAGTAGGGCTGAGAAGGTAGCTGCTCTTATCCAAGAAAGGAATGTTGCTGGAATTCAATTGGATGCTTGTAATTACCGTGAACTGGTCGACAACATGAAAATGTTCGATGTAGTAGTGGGGGCTTTACCAGGGGACATTGGTTATCAATCTGTCAAAGCTGCTATTGATGCAAACGTAGACTTCGTAGATGTTTCGTATATGCCAGAGAATCCTCTTACGCTAAATAAAGATGCAACAAAAGCCGGTGTGACGATCATACCTGACTGTGGAGTGGCACCCGGGATAAGCAATGTGTTTATAGGCCATGCTATCAGCAAGCTCGATAATGTTGAAAGTGTTCATGTAATGGTTGGTGGTCTTCCAGAGGAATCAGTTCCCCCTCTGGGCTATACGCTAACGTGGTCCACAGAAGGCCTTATCGACGAGTACACTAGAAAGGCGAAAATAGTTGAGAATGGTGAAGTGAAGGAAGTAGAGGCATTAACTGGACTGGAAGAAGTTGAATTTCCAGGCGCTGGCAAACTTGAGGCGTTTTATACTGATGGACTTAGGACACTGCTTCATACGATAGAAGATGTTAAGACAATGTGGGAGAAAACTCTCAGGTATCCAGGGCATGTTGAGAAGATAAGATTGCTGAAGGCTTTGGGCTTTTTTGATGAACGTCCTATAGAAGTCGAGAATGCTCGTCTGTCACCGCGAAAAATTACTGTTAAGCTCTTTGAGGCGAAGCTTCGGAGACCTGAGATTAAAGATATTCTGGCTATGAAAGTGGAAATAAGCGGAATGAAAGAGGGATTAAAAAAACGCTACATTTACCATCTTCTAGATCGTTACGATGAAAAACGTGGAGTGACGGCTATGGCAAGAACAACGGCGTACCCTGCCTCCATCTTAGCTCAATTGACAGCTCAAGAAATCATAGAAGAAAAGGGTGTTGTCCCCTTAGAAAAGCTATGTGTTGAAGAAGAAATTTTCAATAAAATCCTAGCTGAACTGGAGAAACGGCATATTAAAATTGTGGAGAGCCCAGGCTAGGTGTCTGGCTAAAATTTTTTTGTTAAATATTCAGCAACTGATTCAAAGATTATTTTTCCATCACCAAAAGATAGCACAGTCTCATTTCTTGTCCAGTCGGGTAATTGCCATCCAAAATACGCTCGTTCAGGATGAGGCATCAAACCGAAAATTGTTCCTGAAGAATCGCAGATGCCTGCAATGTCGTGGAAAGATCCGTTTGGATTTGACGGATATTTCCCATCAGCGTATTCACCGTTACAGTGGCAGTATCTGAATACCAGTTGATCATTGTCCAGCAACTTTTCCAAATATTTTTTCTCGTTTTCTTTTGCAAACATGAAACGACCTTCTGAATGTGCTACAGGAATTCTAACAACAGAACCGGAGGGAAGCCCCTTTGTGAAGACACAGTGGCCTCTGCTTTCATTCTTAAGATAGGCCCATCGGCAATTGTAGCCTGAGGGTATGTTAGTTCCCAGAGCCGCTTCTGGAAATGGGCTAACGCCGTCAAATTGGGGCAGCAAGCCTGCTTCAACTAGAACTTGAAAGCCATTACATATTCCGAGAATCGGCCGTTCCCCATCCACAAACTTGTTAATATCTTCCCCCAGCTTTGCCATAATCCGTTTCGCCCAAATAGCGCCAGCGCGAACATAATCGCCATGGGAAAAACCGCCTGGAATAACAAGAACGTTATAGTCAAGCAGGTTCTGTTGTTTGGCAAGCTGATTGAAATGGACAACTTCCGCTTTCATCCCAGAATCTTTGAAGGCTCGTTTAGTTTCGGCATCACAATTTGTTCCACCGACACGTAAAACACAGACACGAATTTCTTTACGCTTCACGTCTCTGCCTCCAAACCATGTTTCCAAACGTTTAAAAGTTCGTTTAAATCGGCATCTAATACCCTTTCATCTCTCAGACCATAGACACATAGGCAGCGTTCATCTGTTACTTCGCCTACGACAGCGCGAGAAATACCTCTCGTTATAGATTCAAAGTGGCCTGCTTGCCCTTTCAGCACCTCTACTAGAAATCTACTGTTCGACTCGGAAAAAAGCACAAAATCATTTCTACCAGCATCTTCGGTTACTGGGACATTCTTTAACCAAATGTCCACACCATAGCCGCCGCTAAAAGCCATTTCAGCAGCAGCAACTGCAAGCCCACCCTCTGAAATGTCATGACAAGCCCTAACACAACCACCATCAATCGCCTCAACCATTACTTCCATTACGCGTTTCGCCTGAGGAACTCTAACTTTCGGAACCGACCTGCCCATAAAACCTTTCAGTCCATAATATTCTGAACCGCCCAACTCTGCAAAAGTTTGACCAACCACATAAAGCAAATTGCCAGGACACTTCAAGTCAAGTGAAACAGTTTTTCTAATATCAGGTATGATGCCTACGGCGGTGATCAGAAGCGTAGGTGTCACAGGACCTAATGGTGATTCGTTATAGAGACTGTCTTTTCCAGAGATAAAAGGAGTTCCGAATCCCTTTGCGAATTCGTAGCAGGCTTCACATGCCCTGACAAGGCTTCCCAACCTATCTGGCTTTTCTGGACTCCCCCAGACAAAGTTATCCAGCAAAGCAACTCGTCGCCCACCCACTGCAATGTTGTTTCTGATGGCTTCGTCAATAGCTGAGGCTGCCATCCAGTAGGGGTCTATTCTGCCATAGCAGGGGTTCATGCCGCATGAAATGGCGATTCCTTTCCAGCTCTCTTCTAGTGGCTTGATGACTGCTGCGTCGTTGGGTCCGCCAAATTTTCCGTGTAAAGGTTTTAGGACGGTGTTTCCTTTTACCTCGTGATCGTAAGTGCGTACTACTTTTTCTCTGCTGGTGATGTTTGATGAAGCTAATAGTTTTAGAATGTATGGGTTTAGGTTACTTGGCTCTGGGAAAGTGGGTTCTTTGAATGTTACTTCATTCCATTTTGCAGTTCTTTCTGTTTTTGGTGGAGCAAACAAGAAGTCTATGTTTAGATTTGCAACTTCATGATCTTCATAGTAAATCCTCAAAGCGTTGTCATCGGTAAACTCGCCGATAGGAGTGGCTTTGACGTCTTCTTCCCTGAATATTTCTATAACTTGTTCCAAGTTCTTTTTTGGAACGAGAAGTAGCATTCTTTCTTGCGATTCAGAAACATAAATCTCCCAAGGAGCCAACCCTTCATATTTCAAAGGAACTTTTTCCAACTCAACACGGGCACCACAGCCAAATCTACGTGCCATCTCTCCCACTGCACTTGACAAACCCCCTCCGCCTAGGTCGGTTATGGCTGAGCCAAGTCGTCTATCGCGAACCTCGATTATAGCTCGTTTCAGTTTTTCTTCTTCAATCGGATTGGCTATTTGAACTGCAGGACGAGAAACCTCCTCCGACTCTTTGGTGAGTTCAGCGGAGGCAAAAGTCACGCCGTGAATTCCGTCTCGACCAGTTTTACCACCTGCAAGGAGAATTATGTCGCTTGGTTTCGCGTTTTTAACAAATTTGTCCTTTGGAAGCAATCCTATGCATCCGCAGTAGACCACAACGTTGCCCACGTAGCTTTCGTCAAAAAATATTGCTCCGTTTACGGTGGGGATTCCCATGTTGTTGCCGTAGCATCCTATGCCTGCCACTACCCCTCTGAAGAGATATTTTGGATGTTTGACGCCTTGTGGAAGCTTATCGTAGTCGTAGTCTAGAGGACCGAATCCCAGAACGTCGGTGCAGGCAATGGGGTCAGCCCACACGCCTAATATATCTCTAATAACGCCTCCAGTGCCTGTTGCGGCGCCGCCGAAGGGTTCTATGGCGGAAGGGTGGTTGTGGGTTTCCACTTTCGCAGCGATTGCATAGTTTTCGTCAAATTCTATGATGCCTGCGTTGTCTTCGAATACAGAAATGCACCATGGTTGGTTCAGTTCGCTTGTTGCTTTAGCTATGTAGGTTTTAAACAAGTTTTGGATTTTGCCTTTGTCGGTGATTATGTTTCCTTTGAAGGTTTTGTGGAAGCAGTGTTCTGACCATGTTTGTCCGATTGTTTGGAGTTCTATGTCTGTTGGATTTCTGCCTTTCTTGGAGAAGTATTTTTTTACTGCCTTCATTTCTTCTAGGTTTAAGCCTATGCTGAGTTCTTGGCTGATTCTTAGCAGTTGTTTATCGTTTGTGTCTAGGATTTTTATTTCGTGGATTTCGAAAGGTGTTTTGTGACGAGTGAAGAGGGTCATTTAGCTTCTTCAACCTGAAAAGTGTAGTTATCTTTAGTGGGATTGGCCAACAGTTTTTTGCACATGTTTTCTACTTTGGTTTCTGCGTCGTTTCTGGAGTTTGCTTCTAGGGTTATTGTGTACATTTTGCTTACTCCGACGATTCTAACAAGGTAGGCGAGTTCTTTTAGAGAGCGTGTAGTTGTTTCTCCCTCTGGGTCAGAGTGGCCTGGTTTAAGGCTTACTTCCACTCGAGCTTTGTATAGCATGAAATATAGTTAAACAGTTAAAAATTTAAATCTTGTGTAAGCTAGATTTATATAAAAGTATAAAATGCTATTTGAGCACCAACTTTTTCCTTTTGTAAAGCGCTATGATTTTTTCCGTGGAGGTCGCCTTTCCAATGGGTTCTGCTTCAACTTTGCTTTTGTCCAGAACATCTAACACATCATCCTGCTTTCTTCTGTCTACAACTATGGCGAATCCCCATCCCATGTTAAATGTTTTCAGCATTTCTTCATCACTAATGCCGCCTGATGTTTCTGCTGTTTTTTGCAGTAACCTAAAGATGGGTTGTGGCTTGAAATTGTTGAATTCGAATCCTACTCCCTTGGAGAACTTCATGAGCCTGTTAAATTTCAGATAGGCATCGCCAGTTATGTGGACGGCGCCTTTAATTTCGTGTTGCCTTACAACTTCCTGTAGCGATTTTACGTAGATTTTTGTGGGCTCTAAAGCCTCATAAATGAGCTCTTTCTCTAAGCCTTCTGGAACATCATAAGGGTCGAATTTGCCGCCCCACTTCTTGAACAAAACTTTCCTAGCTAATGTGATGCCGTTGCTGTGAATGCCAGAGCTTCTGATACCTATAACAACGTCTTCTGGTTTGATTTCGGTACCAAGTATTATGTTGTCCTTGTCCACCTCACCGATGCACGCAACTATCATGTCGAAACCTTTGCCTTCTTTAAGTCCCTTTATGATTTCCGCAACATCACCAATTTCGCCCCCTGCCACGATACATTGGGACTCGACGGCGCCTTCCACTATGCCCTTCATCCACTCCTCCACCAGAAACGGATCAGATATTTGAGCGTGAATGTTGTCAGCAATGGCTAGTGGATTAGCGCCAGATCTGATCACATCGTTTACAACCATCGCCACGCCGTCAATGCCTATCGTATCGTATTTATCAGCTAGTTGCGCCAAGAGGACTTTAGTGCCAACTCCTTCTATGGCGAGGTCGAGGTATCTATCGCTTATTGGAAAAACATTGCCATAAGGAAGCTGCAAAACTTCTCCGTAAATACTAAACTTGTAGGTTCGCCTTAGCATTTTCAAAGCCGTCTTTGACTTTGCCCTCAGTTCTCTGTCAACACCAGATTCGGCATAAGTTAACTTCTTTGACATGCGGTCCACCCATCACAAGAGCAACAGCTATCTCGTTTGATTATTCTAAGCCTAACATTAAAAACTTTAAACTAGCCTTTTCCTATTTGATGTATGAAGGGTATGTTATTTGAAAATCTTGGCGGCTACAGACTTTCATGGCGATGTTGAGGCATTTCAAAAAGTTTCTTTGAAGGCAAAGCGGAACCATGTGAATATGATTGCTGTGTGCGGGGATGTGACGCATTTTGGTTCTGTGCAACAAGCCAAAAAACTACTTTCCTCTTTACTTGCCACAAAGTCTTCAGTATTGTTTGTGCCAGGAAACTGTGACCCCCCTACATTGGCAGAAGAAAAAATAGAGACAATAGAGTCCATCCACGGAAAATGCAAGCAAATTGGCAACACCAATTTCTTTGGTGTAGGAGGTTCTTCGCCAAGTCCTTTCGATACACCCTTCGAACTTACAGAAACAGAGATTGCCAATATTCTGGAACAAGGCTATAACTCTTGCCAAGCCAATCACAGAACCATTTTGATTTCACACCCTCCACCTAAAGACACAAAGGTAGATGTAACATCTGCAGGCGAACATGCAGGAAGCTTCAGCGTAAGAGAATTCATAGAAAAAACAAACCTGAATCTAGTGCTATGCGGTCACATCCATGAAGCAACTGGAATAGACAGAATAAATGATACCATCATAGTTAACCCAGGACCTGCAAGACACGGAAAATGCGCATTGATTGACTTTGGCGAAAGCATAAATGTCAGACTAGAATCCCTATAACAGCCCAAAACCATCCTCTATTATTAGATTTCCAACATCACGAAACAAAAAGCGTAAAGTATTTTGGGTTCCCAAGACTGCAAATTGAAAAGGAGCACAAACCAGTGCGTGCAGAAATCAAAGCCCTCGGCATCGTTCAAGGAGTAGGATTTCGTCCTTTCATCTACCGGATAGCCACCGCAAACAACCTTAAAGGCTACGTTAGGAACCGTGGCGATGCAGGTGTAGAAATTGTTGCAGAGGGCAGAGAACTCGACATAAATCATTTTCTGAATGACTTGGAAAAGAAGAGACCGCCCCTCGCCTGCATTTACAAAACACTCATACGTTATAAGAAAGACACAGGAAGCTTCAACGAGTTCACCATCCTCAAAAGCTCTGAAGCAAAGGAACTAGCAGGCTCAGCAATTCCACCAGACATCGCCATATGCAACGAATGTCTAAAAGAACTTCGTAACCATTCAGATCCGAGACACGATTACTTCTTTATCACATGCACCAACTGCGGTCCACGCTACACAACAATCCGCAAACTGCCCTACGACAGGCAAAACACCACAATGCAAGATTTCAAAATGTGCGAGTTCTGCAAAACAGAGTACACAAACCCCGCTAACAGAAGATTCCACGCCCAAACAGTGGCCTGCCCCAAATGCGGACCACAAGCATACCTAACGACAAACAAAGGCGAACCTGTACCCCTTAAAGACCCAATACGTGAAGCAGGGTGTCTGCTAGAGGAAGGACATGTACTCGCAATCAAAGGCTACGGCGGTTTTCACGTAGCAACCGCGACAACCAAAGACGACCCCATACGCAGACTTAGAAAGGTTAAGCACAGAACCCAAAAGCCCTTCGCCATCATGGCACGAAACCTACAAACAGTTCGCACCTTTGCAAACGTTAGCCAAAAAAAGGCAGAGATATTATCTTCACATGCAAGGCCAATAGTGCTCCTAGACAAAGCAGAAAACTACTATCTTTCAGAACTAGTCGCACCGAGCCTACATAACGTCGGTGTAATGCTGCCATACACCGGATTGCATGTAATGCTGTTTGATCAAGTAAAAGAACCGGCATTTGTTATGACCAGTGCAAATCCTCCAAGCCAACCAATAATCGCAGAAAATGTCGAAGCTTTGAAGACGCTGGGCTCTACAGTTGACTATTTCTTGTTTCACAACAGAGCAATTGCCCAAAGATGCGACGACTCGGTCATCCGTCTGCACAACACAAAAATGAGCTTCATCCGAAGATCGCGAGGATACGCCCCCACGCCTATCAATCTCAAACATTCATTCAGCAAGTGTGTTTTGGGTGTAGGTGCAGAAGAAAATGTAACCTCTTGTATCCTGTGGCATGATAAGGCTTTCATGTCCCAATACGTAGGTGATGTAGAAAACCTTGAAACTTTCACTTTCTTAAAAAGGACAATTCGCCACTTGATGCTACTGACAAATGCGAAAATCGACGCAGTAGCCTGTGACTTACATCCAAAATTCGCCACGACAAGACTAGCTCAAGAAATAGCAGACCAAGTAGATTGCTCAGTTACACCTGTTCAACATCATCATGCGCACATGCTTTCCTTGATGGGAGAACACGGTTTGGACGAGATTGTCGGAATCGTCTGCGATGGCTATGGCTATGGAGAGAACGGAAAACCTTGGGGAGGCGAAGTTCTCCATTGTACCCAAGACTGTTTTAAACGAGTTGGCCATCTTCAGGAACAACTCCTAGTTGGAGGCGACTTAGCAGCCCGCTATCCCCTTCGAATGGCAGCGGGAATACTAGACGACGTAGTAAACATTGGAAACTGGCTTCTAAAAAGAAGCAAATATCTCCCTCATGGAAGAGAAGAAGCGCAAGCAATAATTAGCCAACTTAACAGCAAACACCCCCCCTTAGCCACCACAAGCTGTGGACGAGTTTTAGACGCTGTCTCAGCAATCTTAGACATTTGTCATGAAAGGACATATCAGGGGGAACCAGCGATGAAGCTGGAAGCAGCAGCAACACATGGTCAGGATGTGCTTAAGCTGCAACCAGAGATTGAAAATGAGGTTCTTGACACGACTGGCATTGTATGGGCTGTTTTCGAGGCAAAAGACGAGTTTTCAGCTGCAGATTTGGCGTACTCCACCCAGTCTTACTTGGCAAAGGGCCTGGCTCAACTTGCAGTTGGAGCAGCGCAGAAAATGGGAATAAAGGCAATAGGATTCTCCGGCGGCGTAGCCTACAACAAACACATAACATCTGCCATAAAGAAGCTTGTGGAAAAAAACGGGATTGGATTTTATGTGCACGAATCGCTCCCAGCTGGCGATGGTGGAATTTCCTTCGGGCAAGCTCTCGCAGCCGTAATTTGCGCTAGCGGCTGATTTGAGTCAACATGCACATCCATTAGAACATGAGGAAAACTGTCACACCACAGAAACCGCACGCCCTTTTTTCACATATTTGTGTATGTAATAAGAAAGAGTTAATTTGAGGATTGTATTCTTCTCCATGGCTTCCTGTCATCATCTACTTTTCAGTGCATTGTGGTTGCTTAATGAATAGTGCAGTTAGAATAAAACATAGCATAATGACAACCGATGCCATGACGAAGGACAATTCAGGATTAACTCGCTCGTAAACGAATCCTCCTAGAAGACTTGCTGGAACGCTGAATGCTGACCAAGCAACGCCGAAAGCAGCGAACACTCTTCCTCTTCTTTCCTTTGGAATCAGGTCTGCTTCCAAAGATGAGTATGTTGGCTCATAAAAAGACCATATGAAGGAACTTGCGGTCCAGAGAGCTAGAACTTGTATGAACATGCCGCAGCGGATAAAGAGAAGGTAGGTGAATATGTCTAAGGCTGTTGTTGCTAACAGAATTTTTCTTCGACTGAATTTGTCTAGCAGTTTGCCAACTATAAGTATCTTCGACGCGATGCTGATTGCACTGCCTATGCTTATGACGATGCCCCATTGTGTAGATGTGACGCCGATTATTTCTTCGGCGTAGACTATCCAGTAGGGTTCGACTAGGCCGTATTCGAATGCCCATAAAATGTAGATGGCTGTTAGGGCGAGGGCTGAGTGGGGCATCCATGACCATGTTTGTAAGTGTCCTTTGAAGGCGTCTTTTACGAGTTTGCTTAATCCTTTAAGGCTGTATTGCTCATCAGTTTGTCTGTTCTGAGGAGAAATGGTTTCTGTGAGCATTGATAGTCGTATTATTCCTGCAGTTATGCCTATTATTGCCAGGCCAACGTAAGCCCATCTCATTGGGGCTAGAATGCCGTGGATGTCGATTAGGTAGCCGCCGATGGAGGGCATTATGGCCCATGGTAGGAAGCTTAGGCAGCTGTAGAATGCGAAGGCTGTTCCTCTTTTTTGTTCGTTTATGGAGTCTGCTAGTATGGCCCAGAATGCGGGTTCGAATATCCAGCACATGTTTGTTAGTATTATGGCTAGGATTAGGAATTGCCAGTTGGGTGCGATTGCTACGAGGAATTGGCTTAACCCAAGGATTATGGTCATTAAGCCGATTAGTTTCTTTCTGCCATACAGATCTGCTATGTGGCCGCCTATGATCGAGAATATGACATAAGTAGTGCTTCCCAAGGCTGCGATTAGGCCTATTGTTATCTCTGTTCCGCCTAGTCCGAAGACGTATAGGGAGAAGTAGGTGTTACAGATGCTTGTGGGGATTCCACATAGTGTGGATGTGAGGGTTAGCACTAAGTAGTTGCGTGTCATGAAGCCAAAGCGTGGCTTGTCCTCTTTTTGGTTCAATTTTTTCACCCTCACAGGTTAGGTTATGTTCTGCTTTCAGATACATGTGAATTCTCTTCCACGATAGCAGTTCACCCTTAAAAAACTAACGCCTTGACATACAAAGCCACATGAAAAAACGCAAATAGAATCGCGGGCTTGTCTGTTGCGTTGCTGGTAGAACGCGAACCAGCAACCAGTGGAGATATCACCCGATATGAGGCTCTAAATGTCTGTTATCTTCCATTCTATATCATGTATTTCGCAGCACAGAATACAGTGGAGATGTCTCCCGCATTTACCCATTTTTCCAGAATATTCATGCATGTTCTATATCAAACACGTGAAACCAGTTAGACGCATGTAGAAACATTATAGAAAAATCTTTCACAAGTCATTTATTCGCCTAAAACAAAAGATTTGTGTAGAGTTGAAGGGGGATTGCTGATTTGCCAATTCCCCAAGTAAAAAAATGGTAAGGGAGGTGAAAAAAGAATGAAGTTGAACAAGAAAATTGTTACTCTGACCTCAGTCATTGCAATTATATCCTTTCTAATTGGAACTGCACTGGTAGCTGCTGGACCAGAAGACCCTCTCACTGAAATGTGGGAAGCCATCTTTGGCATTCAGGACGACGTGGAAGACCTGCAAACTCAGATTGATTTACAGGCTCAAATAGCAGATTTGCAGAGTGAAGTAGATGTGTTGAAGGCTCAGATGGAGTTTCTTGAAGACCCATGGATAGTAGGACCACCAGGACCACAAGGAGAAACAGGACCACAGGGAGCACTAGGGGGATTTGATGCACCAGATTACGACAGCGGATGGGTATCCGCTGCTGGTTGGGTTAACGATAGAAAGTCATTTGATCACGGTCTCGGGACAACCGATTTATTCGTTTACGTTTATGGGCGCCTAATTGAGGGAGGCGATTGGGTTTACCATCAAATTGGAATCGGTTGGGATACGACCATAGACGGCGTGGACATTGCTTTCACTGGAATGAGATGGCTCCTAGTAGATGAGAACACAGTAGATCTCTTAAGAGGATATGAAGATTGGCAATGGGAAGAGGCTCGAGTACTCATCTGGGTAATATCATAAACTCCAATAGCACTACACAAAGAAAAGCGATCGAGGTGAGGTATTTCAGGTCACAGTGGAGATGTCTCCCGCAAACCCCCATTTTTGGGTAACAACCAATCATTTGCATAGAACATTCTTCCATAAATGTTATTTGGAAACAGAATGATATAACTTTTGAAGTTGGGGAGCAATCTGAGGGAAACAGCTTCTTGAATATTGTAGGTATAACACTGTTGCCAACAACTTTTGCTGTCCATTAAGAAAGCGTTTAAAAGAACAAAATGGAGGTGAATAAAATCAAGAAAATAATAATGATGTTCACAATGGTTGCGTTCTTAACACTTCTGCCATTTGCAGTTCCAACAAGTGCAGTTATAAACGAACAACCTAACGAACAACAAATACAACAACCAAGTAGTTTTAGTTATATCGTCATTAACCCTGATGGTTCAGTAACAGGAAATTCACCACACGTTCATAGGCTTTATCATGTTCCTTTTACCGAAACATACGGGTTTATAGGTAACATACATGCCGAGATTTATGTGCAAAGAAGTGGAGTAACAATCGATGGTGACGGATGGACTCTCAATGCCACAGCATTTGACTTTGGAAGTGGATGGTGGGACAATCTAGAATATGGATTCACTCTGAACTCTGTTGACGACGTAACTATCAAAAACGTGCAGGTTGTGAACTTTTTGTGGGCCTTTACTCTGGTAAATACCATTGACATCACAATTGAAGAAAATGTTGTGTTCACTATTTTAGGCACATTAGTACTCAATTCAACATATACTAACGTCTACAAAAACAGCTTCTCAAACTGGTTCGGTATCTTCAACCTTAACTCAAACCATAGCACCTACGCGGTGAACAGCATAACCTGTTACGGTGGCTTCGAACTTGTAGGTATAGTCTTCGAGAACAGTCACTTCAATACCATCCGAGAAAACTACATCCAACACTGGAGGTTTTTAGGTCTAGGAATTGCACCAGATTCTAACAACAATAAAGTTTATCAAAACACGTTCTTCAACAATAGCAAAGGACTCTCAGTTACAGGTAGGGACAATAGGATTTATCGAAACGATTTCCAAAACAACACTATTCACTGCTCGGCTGGAGAATCGCAGAACTACTGGAATAAAAACTACTGGGACACCTACAACGGCACTGACAGTGACGGCGACAAAATAGGAGACACACCATACGTCATTGGTGAAAACAACATAGACTACCAGCCGTTGATGATTCCTTTTGAAGACTACCTCAACTATCCCCAAAAAACAGGTGGTCTTGGTTGGCAACGGAACCTGATGAGATAAGGCAGAAACTGCTAACCGACTTCAAACAACAACTCCCATCTTTTTTGAGGTGTGAGCGGAATCCTCGAAAGGGGACGCACCACAAAAAGATGTGTAAAAGACAAAAAAGGAGAAATCAAAACTGAACAAAAAAATAGCAACTTTGACAATTCTAGTGATGGCATTGTTTCTAAGCATCAATGTGACAAACATTCAACCAGTTAGAGCAAGTGGAACCATTTACATTAGGGCTGATAGCAGCATTGACCCTCCAACAGCACCAATTTTAACTATTGACAACATAACCTATACCCTTACTGATAACTTCATCACTGATGCAGATGGAATCGTTGTTGAGAGGGACAACATCGTAGTTGATGGAGCAGGTTACGCGCTTCAAGGATCAGGGCCGGCATGCCTGCATGGAATAGACCTTTCTGGAAGAAGCAACGTGACAATAATGAACGCACACATCAAACTCTTCGATAGTGGCATTTGGCTCTATAATTCTTCAACTCTTTTTAAATACTTCTGCGGTTCCGCAAAGTACTGAAAAATGTGTGTGTGGGGGTTCGAATCCCACCCCTGCACTTTGGGCAACTCGCCTAGTTTGTGCATATTGGTTTAACTTCTCCAGAGTAGAAATTTGAGTAAGAATCCAATTTCTTGAAATTTGTCAGGAGTTTTATTGTTTTCTCCATCAGTTCACTCCTCTGTTCTGAACAGGTTCATCATGAGTTCGAGCAAAACTATGGTAAATTCATGGTTGATGCAACTCTTGAAAAACCGTTGTGCAGCCTTTTAACTCATGCGTTCAAGCTAAATTCAGAAAAAAAGCCTAAAATGAGCTGTTCATGGGCAAATTCAAGAAGCCTAAAAAATGCAAGGTTTGTTCAAACCTTTTTCAAAGTTAGGTATTGTCTTTTCAGGTTTTTGTGATTTTTGGGGATTGATAGGATTTTGACAGCCTTTTTGACAGGATTTCCCATGACCTCTCCATCATCCTAGAAATGCGCGCATTTGTGTTGTCATCTACGTAAACCGAAACTGATTTATGGGCGATGAAGATTCTCGACAGAGGATAAGAAATGTGTTTGGCAATTCCTGCAAAAGTTGTGAAGGTTCATGGTGATGTAGCTGAGGTGGACTTTGGGGGAGGTGTCCTTAGAGAAGTAAACGTTGTTCTGGTAGAGGCGAAGGTTGATGAGTATGTTTTGGTTCACGCAGGCTATGCTATCCAAGTAATTGACAGAAAAGAGGCTGAGGAGACGCTTAGGTTGTGGAATGAAATTTTGAAAATGGAAGAGCCAATGCCTAAGCCATAGGAACTTTTGCATATGCAGGAAATTTTTGGGCACTACTTAATAAGAGGCGTTGAAACGCGGACTTGTGATTTGGTTTGAAAGAGTTAGCGGGGTTTCGTAATCCAGAATTGGCGAGGCGGGTTACGAAGCACATTCTTGAGCTTACGCCAGACTACTTGGTGAAGTTTTGCCACGTTTGCGGAACTCATGAGTGGACGGTGACTCATTTTGGGCTGCGCAGTTTCTTTCCGAAGAATGTGGAGGTGATTGCGGGGCCTGGATGTCCTGTCTGTGTTTTACCGGCAGCAGAAATTGATGAGGCGGTTAAGTTGGCATTGAAGGGGGTTACAGTTGCAACTTTTGGGGATGTTCTGCGGGTTCCCGGCTCGGACTTGTCTTTGGCTGAGGCGAGGGCTAAGGGAGGTGATGTGCGTGTTGTTTACGGTGTCGGTGATGCTGTGAAGATGGCGAAGGAAGAACCGGGTAGAGATTTTGCTTTTTTTGCGATTGGTTTTGAGACAACTGCGCCTACGACGGCGAATGAAGTGTTAAAGGGGCCGCCTGAGAATCTTAGTTTTCTTGTTTCGCATCGTTTGATCCCGCCGGCTATGGAGCTGTTGTTGGGGATTGGAGATTTGCATATTGACGGATTTATTGCACCGGGTCATGTTTCAACCATTATTGGTTTGAAGCCTTACGAAGTGTTTACGAGTGCTTATCATATGCCTGTTGTAGTGGCTGGTTTTGAGCCTTTAGATGTACTGTTTGCAGTTGACTTATTATTGCGACAATTGAGGGACGGGGTGGCTAGGTTGGAGAACGAGTATGGGCGGGCTGTGAAACGGGAGGGAAATGTAAAGGCGTTAAAGCTTGTTAGTCGTGTTTTCGATGTTGTTAAAGGTGGTTGGAGAGGTCTAGGAATGTTGCCTTCCTCAGCGTTTGCCTTGAAAGACGAGTTTGAAGAGTGGGATGCTCGAAAGAAGCACGGTGTGAAAGTAAAAGTTGGCAGAGATCTTTTACCTGGATGCCAATGTCATTTAGTAATGATTGGAAAAATTAAGCCCAGCGAATGTCAATTGTTCATGGATGCTTGCAGGCCCGAGTCGCCGAAGGGAGCTTGCATGGTTTCAATGGAAGGCACTTGTCGCATCTGGGCGAAGCATGGTGTAAAGCAGTAGAAGTTGTTCGTGGCATCTTGGCTAGGCTGTTCTATTAGATTCAAATTTTTATAGATTACTCACTCGGTAGCCTCGAAAAAGACCGATTTGACGTATTAACCGCATAGAAGAGGCTCTAAATAGGCTACTTTTCTTGTGTAACATGGTAAAACAAGCTTCTTTTAGCCGTGAAGCGCAACCACGTAACAAGCATGATGTATCATAAGTAAAAAACGTCTAAAGAAAAAATGAAAAGGGAATGCGCGCGCGCGCGTTTGGCTTATGCAGCTGGTGTTCTCACCTTTAGGTTCACCGTTACTGAGTGCGATAGTGTGGCTGTTGATTTCCATTTGATTTCCCATTGGAACTTCCATTCAGTGTTTCCAGTTATCGTGAGGGATGTTAAGTCGCTTCCTTGTGAGCCGCCGCTCCAAACGGTCAGGTTGCCCATGCTGGCTGAGTTAGTTACGTTGTATAGTCTTACGATTATTGAATCCATTTCGGCTGTGTCGCTGGTGACTTGGTCTATCAAGAGATCGAAGGTAATGGAGGATGCTCCTGTGTTGTTTAATCTTACTGGGTCGGGGTATTCTCTAGTTCCGTTGGGTGGCCCTTTTAGTTGCGTGAGAGTACACGTGACTCCGTTGATTTGTGTGCCTGCGTCGGTGCTGTCCGTCCCGTTAATCCACGCCAATGGCAAACCTTCTACGCCGATTGTTGCATCTTGGTACATGTAGTTGTAGACTGTTGCGCTTACTGTGGCTATGAGTAGCGATGATATTAGTAGTATTATGAGTTTTGCTGATTTCTTGTAGTTTATGTTCATTTTGTTATTTCACCTCCTTTCGCTTTTTGTTTTTCCCGCCATAATCTTAGGAGTACGTAGAGGCTTGCCCCTAAAACTCCGACGCATGCAATCCCCAAAATTATGTAGATGTATATGGCGCCTGCTATGAAGGCGACTTCGCCCATTGTTGGCTTAATAGACACGAAGGCTGTTGCACCTATCAAAAGGGCTATCGTGGGAGTCGCAATTTGCCACCATTTTGGTTTTATGAGGGCGTAGATGCTTGCGCTGACCACTAGCGTGTCGAAGGCGAAGACGCTGATGAACATGAGATCTAAGGAGATTTGTGGAAGTGGGATGATTGGGTGCGGGGCTTCGGTGGCGTAGTTGTATAGGAACATTGTTGATATGATGAAAGTGGGGGCTGTGGCGATGATTGAGAAAAGCTTTGCGATGGTTTTCTTTTTCTTGTAGAAGAATAGATAGGCGTTAAGGGAGGCGATATTGGCTACTGCAATGATTAGGTAGATGAAGCTGTACCAGAAGCGCATATAATCTGCAAAGGAACCCATGAATTCTTGGGTGACGAGGAGTTGGCCGAAACCCGCTAGAGCTATTAGTTGGTAGAGGTAGGCGAGTTTGTCTGGGAAGTGTTTGTCGAATGTGCATGTTAGTAGGCTTGTGGCTAAGAAGAAGTCAATTCCCAGTAGCATGAAGAACTCTGGCATCAGGGATTGCATTTTCTTTGTCTTTCCGCGGGGATGAAAAGAATTGTTTTGGTTTGTAACATTTAAGATGTATGAATTCTGAATATTAATCAGAATCCGATACTAATCTGGAAGTGTGTTCACTTTAGTTTAGAAATAGAATCATTTTTGAAATGAAATGTATATGCTCCAGATTCCTGTGCGATAAACTCAAAAGTTGTTCCTTGACTGACTCTACCCAAATTGACAACAGTGTTAGGTACTTTTTTCTAGGAAAAGAAGGTGCGCTTGAAACTGACTTTGAGCACAACTACAAAAATAATGTCTAGTGTGTGGGAAAATCTTTTTTTGGCTGGACTGGTTTGAATTAGTCGTGATGTAGAATTGTCAAAGGAAAGGAAGAGTAGAGTTTCTGGTTCACCGTTAAGATATCTATTTCCAATAGCAATGCTGATCTCAATAGTTCTGGCCTTAACAGGTGGTTTATACTTAATCTATTTAGAGCCTTCTCCTTCGATCTATACGCACCTAGGAGTAATAGCCCTAATTATAGCCGGTGTTTCAATGAAATCTTTCTTCGATCATCTTATAGTTAAGAGAAAGGAGAAAAAGAAGCAAATGAAGGCCCTGAAGGATTTGCTGATGGAATGCGAAGGAAACTTGGAGTTAATCAGGAACAAAAAGATACAATGGCCTCAGGTCCATTTCAGCATAATTTCGTATAATATAGTAAAGGAAAAGGCAATGCTTAGCGGTTTTTCATCCAAGCTTCATAAGCAAATTGAAGAGTCTTACCAACTAGTTTCAGAGATAGAAAAACGAAAATTCCGTGCCTTCGACCAAAAAACCGACATGATGCTTGAGAAACTTGCGCAAACACTTGCAGAAGTTATAGAAGAACTAAAGCGAGAAATCTATCGCCATCGCTCATAGTAAATGCTCGAACAGAGATTGGAAAACATTAGAGAAATATCACGACAATCGTGTGTTAGTAGTATTCGGAGAGGGATTGTTGCTCAGGAGTCTCTTCGCTTCCCAGCTTCTTCCATTGCTCTGACTTCACAAACCCGCCAACTTGCTCCTTAATCTTCTTAGCAACCCTTGATCCAATAAGAGGTAACCCTACAAGCCTTTCCGCCGGCGCACGCTTTAGGTCATCCACCGTTTTTAAGCCGGAGTTGAAAAGAATGCGGGCGCGTGCTCTGCCTACGCCTTTCAGACGAACAAGAGGTAACAGCTCGACCTTTACACCATTAGCACTTCGCTCCATCAACTTGTTCAACTTTGACGCCAAGTCTTTCTGTTTAAGCAAGCCCGCGAGTTCTCTAGAGGCATAAAGCAGCCATTTTGCAGAGTTAATAAGCCTATACAAGTCTCCGGGCTGCACTCGAAAGCGCTCAATCATCTGATCCTCAGTGACCTCTTCAATCCACGACTGCATTACCCACGCCAATTTCGCCTCACCCATGAATTCTTCAAAATCAAAATGATCATCAAACTCGCTGGGCGGTTCAAACATAAACTCGTCCCTGTGCTTATCCACAAACAACGCGAGCTCATCAACCTCGCTAGAGTAAGGACGCAGTTTCGGGTACATGTCCGGAGTATGAGCTATCATGTGGAGAAAGCTAATGTCAGTTATCACGGGCGCACGAGCACGCAACGCGTCGCGAATAAAAACAGCTGAAATTGGGTCAATGTAGAGATCTGAAACCCGGCGACCAAACTTCGTAGCAAAAAGGTTCTTACCACCTGCGTCAATCATCTCTTCATCATAGAGAAACTTGAGAATCTTAGTTATAACCAGCTTAATAGCCTTAGGATCATACTGATAGGCATAGAAGGTTTTGCCGAAGAAATCGTAAACACCTTGTTCAGTCTGTGCATATTGAGCAGCAATGGTTGACAGGACGTGGGGGCGTAAGATTCGTTCCACCGCAAGCTTTGACCAGATACGCTCAGGCTCCGCTAAAACATAATTTTCCATCAGATAATCCTGCTCGTCATCCGTCTTGGCTATAAGAATCGCTTCACCAACATTGTCATACTTTGGCCTTCCAGCCCTACCGGCCATCTGCTTATACTCCAGAACAGGTATGGGATAGTAACCATAACCCACCTCGTAACGCCTATAATCATGAATTACCACCATTCTCGCCGGCAAGTTAACGCCGAAAGCTAGAGTCGGCGTAGCAGTTAAGACCTTGATTTTGCCTTCTCGGAAAGCCTCTTCCAGCAGCCTTCGGTGACCACTCCCCAATCCAGCGTGATGAAAAGCTGCTCCATGTTTGACAAAGTTGGCAAGAAGCTCGCTTATTCTCGTTCGCTCGCCGGTTGCCAGCATCCGTTCACTAAGTAGGTTCAAAGAACGTTTAGCGGGTTTTGAGAGGAAATTGTCCAGTTCAGCGGCCATTTTTTTTGCCAGAGAAACTGAGTTCTTCCGTGTTGATGCGAAGATGAGTGCTTGACCGCCAGACTTAACAATGTGGAGGGCGAGGTTCAAAGCGGGGTTTCTGGCGTGTTTTCCTATTTTCGTAGCCCCGCCGTCTTTGAATTGTATTTCCTGATGAAGAAGAACTCCTTCCTTCAGCTTAACGGGTCTCCACTGGGTTGTAACATATTGAGCTTTAAGCCAGTCCGCCAGTTCTTCAACGTTCTTTATCGTGGCGCTCAGAGCTAAGACTTGAATTTCTGGGTTAATCTGCATCAGCCTCGCCAACACAACTTCAAGCGTCGGTCCCCGTTCAGAATCGTTGAGCAAATGAACTTCATCAGCAACCACAAGCGATATCTCATCCACCCACTTAGACCGGTGCCTCAAAAGCGAATCAGCCTTCTCGTTAGTGGAGATTATTATATCATATCTTCCAAGCCACGGGTCACTGCTGTCATAATCGCCGGTGCTGATGCCAACGCGTACACGTCGCCCATTAAGCTTTCGAACGCCACTGTATTTTTTAAACTCTTCATATTTTTCGCTAGCTAAAGCTCTCAGAGGAGTTAAATAGAGAACCTTTCCACTGTGCTCTACGATATGCTTAAGAGCGCAAAGCTCCGCTGTGAGAGTTTTGCCAGAAGCAGTGGGGCTTGCCAAAACAAGGTTTTTTCCTTCAAGAGCGCCTGCGCGAACTGCTTCCTCTTGGGGAGGATAAAGCTTGGAAATCCCAGATTTCATAACAACTTCTTTCACTTGTTCAGGAATAGGCAGTTCTTCAACTTTCAATCCTAAAACCTTTAGGCTATACTTTGCTTAGGAAGCCTGGTCGCCGTTCATATATTGTCCCGTCTCTTATCATCCTTCCAATAAGCTTCTGGGCTTCAAACGCTTCGATTTTATGCTTGCTTGAAAGCTCGTCCAAGAGTAGTCTTTTTTCAATCATACCTGTTTCTTTTGACATTTCAACAATTTCAGTGAGGATTACTCTCAACTTGTCTTGCATGCTCTTCGGTTTTCCAACCATGATTATGTCAATGTCTCGCATTTGGGTTGACATGTCAATGCCCACTTCTTCCAACGATTTATTCATAATGACAATAGCGGCTTCAGCGTCTTCGGCAGTAACTTCTTTTCGAAGCGCAATCCGCGCCCTTGCCTCCGCCAGCCTGATCAGAGATTCCAGCTGCCTTGCCGTGATGGCTATAGGTGAACCTTCAATTTTTTCTGTAATTGCTCTCATCTCTAGATAGAAAGCTCTTAGCCGCTGTGAGGCCTCATCGGTTAACACTGGTTTTATGTTCTTCGCATAACTGATATATTTTTTAAGTAAATCTGACGGGACAGGTGTTTCTAAAGGCGCTGCGCCTCGTCTATGTATTTCTAGAATGTGGGCCGACATTTTTTCGTCCAAATCTTTTTTAGGGACGTCTTTTAACACGAAGATTAAGTCAAATCTTGAGAGAATGGTGATAGGCAAGTTTATGTTTTCAGTCACTGTCTTATAAGCATCATACCTCCCTAAGGAGGGGTTGGCAGCTGCAAGAATGGCTGTTCTTGCGTTGAGAGTTGCCACAATACCGCCTTTCGCCACGGACACTGTGTGTTGTTCCATAACTTCGTGAATTGCCACCCTGTCTTCTGGACGCATTTTGTCAATCTCATCAATACATGCGACTCCTTTGTCTGCCAAGACAAGTGCGCCAGCCTCAAGAGTCATTCCCCCGCCTTTCTCACGCAACACAGCAGCAGTCAAACCCGCTGCAGTTGTTCCACGACCGGAAGTATACAAGCCTCTCGGAGCGATTGCAGCTACGTACTGGAGCAATTGTGACTTGGCGGTACCTGGGTCGCCAAGAAGAAGAATGTTTAGTTCGCCTCTAATTGAGATGTCCGCTAATTGTTTTGGAACGCCGCCAAAAACTATGTACATTATGGCTTCTTTGATGGTTTCATAGCCGTAGATGGAAGGGGCAATTGAACGTATGATGTTTCTGTGAATCCACGGGTCTGCGGCAAGTTCAAGGATTTTCTTTTCTTCCTCTGGTGAAACGAGAACCATTTCTGGCTCTTTACTCTCTATATCTATGAAATTAGCGTCAACATGAAGACGGAAAACCCGAAGCTTTCCAGCCGTGGGAAAAACCGGTGCCACAGCACGAACAATGCCAATTATTGCAACATGATCGCCTGGTCTAGCCGTGTCAACAAGGTCTCGGCTTATGAGCTTCACATTCAAAGATCGAGGTAGCTGACCTGGAGGCAAATCTTCAGGCCGCTCTTGTATGCGAATCTGCTGGTAATCGATAAAAGTAGAACCCTCTTGAACAAATTCGAAAGGTCCTTTACTCTGACAATGTGGGACTTCGCACCGTAAAGGCGCCTTCAGAAAGGGACCTGCCTGGTCTAAGTAAGCAGTTTCACCGCATCTTTTGCATTTGAACGCTGCTCGCAACACCTGAGGCTGCACTGGAGAGGCACGCACGATTATGCCCTCAACCATCACAAGCCTACCGATGTTAGCCGCTCCCAACATGCGCAAAGCCGTTGATTCAGGCAGATTTCTGAAACGAACAGTGACACTTTCTATCTTTAACGCGTATTCGCTGTCTTCTGTTTCCAGCTGCGAATAAGCAGCTCTATTTATGTACTCTGAATATTCATCTGGCTTTTCCACCAAAATTTGTGCCAATGCCATATCGAAAACCATTAGGTCTTCAAACTCTACAATAAGTGAAGTGCTGTTACCGATTGCCATTTGAGATATTCTTTCACGATATTTATCCTGCTTGAAAAAATCTTCGAAGCGTTGCTGAGGGTCAATTTCAACTTCTTCAGTCGTTTTTGCCACCTCTTTAGAAAATCTTGCCTCTCCATTCGTTAATGGTCTTGTAGAGATTATGATAAAGTGTTCTCTCTTCAACGGTTAGGCTTTGAAGTGCCTGTGCAGTAAGGGGTAGGGACGAAGCAAGAGAAACTATCTTTTTTACTCGGCAATTAACAATGTCTTTTGAAATCCTAACAGATTTTTCATGATCCTTCAGTTTTTCTGGATTGTTTGCAGAGGCTCTTTTGAGGCTGGTGAGATAGCGCCTTAGTTTTGGATAAAAATCTTCGGGAAGCGGAGAAACCTTGTTTGTGGGTTGCACTCTTTCTTTCCAATGTATCTTATGCAACTTGACAACGTCTAACATGTCCTCTTCTCGAAAACGAACTATCCCTGCCTTTTCAAGTTCTTTTGCAACCCAAAACCGAACCTCATACTCTCTTCCTTCATCAAAAGGACCAACCTTCAATCCTGCTAATTCAGTTTTCGCCTCATTACGGTTTGCGATAACCTTAACCGGTTTGTTTTCAAACATAAAGTCTGCATCTTCTACTGAGATATGCTGATGAGTAGACAGCTCGCCTTTCCCCCTTGTCATGTCTTTAAGAAGAGAGGACTGGGAGAATATAAAATGTACAGTCGAAAAAATAATACCGTAAGTGCTAAAGCTTTTGATTTCTTATAGAGATTTTTCTTCCTTTTCCAAAAATCCTGTTAAGAATATGGCGTATTCACATGGATGTTCGTTTTGAAGTAGGGATTTTATGATTTTGATTTTGCCTTTTTTACCATGCGTAACCCTCGAAATTATGTAGTCTATTGTCTTTTTGCGGAAATTGCAGAGCCACTTCTTTTGACCCGATTTCACCAGTTTGAAGTAGGGGCAAGTTTTATATTTCAACGTAAAGCCACCTTCAAAATATTCTATTTCAACTTCTATGTCTAATTCTCGGTACATGTCTGTGAGTCTTTCACCCACTTCCCTAATGGTCCACAGATAATCTTCTGGAAACATTTCATCAAATTGAGCCTTAACCAAGGAAAAAGCCTCTTCAGCACTACCCGCAGACATAGCGTCAACAAGGTTTTGCATTATGATCTTGCGTGGAATCGGTTCAAGAATGGGCTTTCCCATATGTTTCAGTTTGAAACTTAGAAGATTCTGAAATGCAGTTGTAGAAACCTCGTAACCTAATTCTTTAAACATTGACTCGATGAGAACTCGTTGAGTATTCATCAGTAAAGGATTGATTCGTTTGAAGATTATTGTGAAATGTTCTTTGTCTACAAATCTTACCTCAGCGTCACTTTGAGAGGCTTTCAAGTTTTTACATATGAAGTTTTCTGCGTATCTTTGAACTCTTTCCGGGTCGTTTCGCGCTAGCATCTTTATGGCATTCGAAATTCGCACGCCAGCATTGTAATAGATGGCGTCAAACTTTTTTCTGTCTGCTTCGAACACTTTAGAAGCAAAAGAGTTGAAAACATCTCGCGGAACTGGAATAACGTCTAAGAACTGCCGACCGATTGTTTGGTACGCACCTAATTCGACCAATTGGTCAAGAAGGCTTTGATCTTTGGCTCCCACGAACTTGACTGATATGCTTCCAGTAGCGTGTTCAAGGGAGTGGTCTAGGAGCTTCCATCCACGCGTAGCAAGCATCACAGAAAACGCGCTAATAGCTATTTTCGCTATCTCTGGAGACGTTGCTTGAAAAACGATAGTTAGAACATTTTTCTCTTTCTCAAGAACCTTTGCTTGTCTAAACCAGTTCATCTTGTTACCTGCAGAAACAAGACCATTGAAGAAATCTTCTGGTTCTCTTGGCAGTTCGCCGGCTCCAAGAACTGTTCTAACATCCTCAATTATTGCGCCCATGTCCGTAACTGGCTCTTCCAAGTGTTTCCCAGCCCAATGTAAAAACCCTGGCCCCACTAATACAAGGTTGTTTCTGAAAAGACTAGGTTTTATCGCGGCAAACCTCTTTTGAATTTGCTGACTTAAAACTTTGTCAAATTCTTTCTTCTTTAGTATAAACATTTCACTCCTTACCATTTTAACGATGATGTCTTCGCCCATTATGCGAAGGTCAAAAGGCGTGCCTGTGCCTTCAAGAATTATAGCGACTTGACTTGCCACAATTTCCGGTATTTTTGCAAAAACCCTGGTTCTTAAAATCACTGTGTTATCAAGTTCATTGTGGGAAGCTATATCGAACAACCGTGTTAAGCCTTTTATTTCTTCGAGAAGTAGAAGAAATTCTTTGAAAGAAGTCGGGGTTTTCCATCCAATTGAGTCTTTGAGAACCGCCACGACATTCCGAGCTTCAATTTGTTGTTCCTCAATGAAGCCCTCGAAACTTTTATCACCTATTGCAACCTCAAGCAAGCCATTTAGAGTCTTTCTGCCCACTGAGGTTAAGTCCAACGTTTCTCTAAGGCTCGTCTGCTCAACCATCTTTGCCTTTACTGCACAGTCGTCACATGATCCTATCTTCTCAACTCTCAAAAATGTTTCTAATGCTTGTTCAATAACACGGCTTTTCGTACCATATGTCTTTGCTAGTTCTTCAAGAATTTTGCTTGTCTTTCTGGGTATTGTCGTATGAAGATGAACGGCCATTGTTTCCACAAGTACTTTTCTAATGGCATCTTATAAAAATGTTCACGTCTGTGAACACAGATTCCAATGTGTGTACATAGACAGAAAAAAAGACGAGGGGAAAATTAAGCTTTTGGCAAAGCCAATTTTAATAGTGGAGCAGTTGGCTTTCCCTTACGTGCCATCATTGCGTCAGCTACTCTTTTCACGGATAGCATATATGCTGCAGTTCGCATGTTGACATTGTGTTGCTTCGCCATTGCAACGACGTTCTCAAAAGCTTTGTCCATTATGGCTTTGAGCTTGTCATCCACTTCCTGTTCTGTCCAGTAATAGTTCATCTGGTTTTGAACTTGTTCGAAGTAGCTGACTGTTACGCCGCCAGCGTTTGCTAGAATATCGGGGATTACAAACACACCGTTCTTGAAAAGTACTTCATCTGCTTCGGGTGTAACTGGTCCGTTAGCTCCTTCCGCAACTATCTTGGCCCTTATATCTGAAGCATTTGCTTTCGTAATTTGGTTCTCCAAGGCTGCAGGCACTAAAATGTCACATTGAAGTGTAAGTAATTGTTCGTTGGAAATCTCGTTGCTTCCTGGGTAGTCCACAACTGAACCTGTTTTTCGCTTGTGCTTCAGAACTTTTTCGGGATCCAGCCCTTCAGGGTTGTAGATTCCGCCTTTGGAGTCTGAGACTGCTATTATTTTACATCCAAGCCCATTTAAAAGCCGTGCAGCATGATACCCCACGTTGCCATATCCCTGGACTGCTACTGTCGCGCCCTTGAGTTCCATGTCAAGATGGTTTGCTGCGTCAATAACAGTGTACATTAGGCCGAGAGATGTAGCCTTATTTCTGCCCAATGACCCTCCAACATTCACTGGTTTCCCGGTTACTACGCCAAAGGCGTTATAACCAACTATTTCGCTGTATTCGTCCATCATCCATGCCATTGTTTGGGCGTTTGTGTAGATGTCTGGAGCAGGGATGTCAGTGTAGGGCCCAATAAATTTCGATATGGCACGGGTGTAGCCTCTTATTAGTCGTTCAAGTTCGGCTTGGGACATTTTTTTTGGGTTGCATCGAATGCCGCCCTTACCTCCTCCAAGGGGAAGACCCACAACTGCAGTTTTCCAAGTCATCCACGCTGCCAAGGCAGTTACCTCGTCAACCGTCAGGTCTGGATGATATCGAATGCCACCCTTAGTCGGTCCCAATGTGTTGTTGTATTGTACACGAAACCCTGCGAATACACGGACGCTACCGTCATCCATTATTACAGGGATATTCGCCACAAAAATTCGCATCGGGTGTTTCAGTACTTCATGAATTCTGGGGTCAAGATTGAGTTTTTCAATGGCAATGTCTAATTGTCTAAGAGCGGCTTCATAAGGGTTTGGAGTTTTGATCACAGGGGCTAATGTTTCCATTTGGATGGAGATTGCCGTCTGAAATTTCTCTACTAATGCGCTCAGGAGTTCTTTTGACTCTTCAAGGCTTGTTCCGTAGAACCAAAGGAAAGCGTCCGCGAGTACATCTTCTCTTTCGGTGAAAGAGGAACTTGCTGGAATCATCTTAGGCTTCTCTGAGAAGTAGTCAATCATGATGCGAAGCATATCTAACTCGTTTCTGGCTAATGGCCGTAGTTTTAGAATCGGCTCAGGCATTTTTACATGTAAATATTGAGATTCGTTGATTTTTTTATCCAAGTCTTCAAGGATTTTCCACGCGTTTTCCACTGGAATACCGAAGTGTTCAGAGTAAGTTGTGACCAAGGCATAATGAGCGGAGGTGTAGCTTTCGAGTTGAGCGGTGAGTTCTGGCTTTTCAGCGAAGAAGTCAGCCATCAGCTTTATCATTCCTAACTCTTTTGCTGAGAATTCTACTAAGCTTAACACAATTTTTCACTTCCTGCATGTTTAAATAAACCCATGTTCAAGTATAGAAACGTTATGTCCATAATGTACATCTATGTACACACTCAGCGAGAACCTAAACGTTTTTAACAACAGCCTAGAACAAAAGAAGTAGGAGTGCATAATGATCAAAGAAGAAAAAGCACCACGCTACTCGACAGGAGTAAAGAACCTTGACGAAATTCTTGAAGGAGGTCTATTTCTAGGCGAAAATGTGGTGTGGGAAGTTGAATCTGGAACATTTACGCGTGAATTCATGGGGGCTTTTATGAAACAAGGAATTGAAGAGGGCAATTCGGTCATCTATTTTGATTTCATTTATCCCCCACAAGCCATAATATTTCACCTCAAACCCCTCATCAACCAACTTCCAGAAGGATGGGAAAAGAAACTTCTAGTCCTAGATTGCTTTTCAGAGGCTGGTGGACAAGGCGAGTTGATATTTAGCGATTTCTATGATAAAGCGCCTTCTTGGATGAGAAGAGTTCCAAGCTCAAAAGACCCTGAACGTTTTCACCACTTTTTTGGAAGAATTGAAAGAGAGTTCGTAACATCTGGCACTCGACTAATTTTTTACAGCCTTTCAATGATGGAACACATTTGGGGGCGAGACGCCGTAAAGAGTTTTTTTGGCCATGTTTGCCCAGCACTATACGCTTACAAGACATTAGCATATTGGCCAATGATAAAGAAAGCTCATCCCACCGAGTTTATCGCAATGATTGAACATATGACTCAAGTTGTCATCGATCTTTCAAAAGAAAAAGATGGGATGTTTCTCACGGTAAGAAAAGGCGGTCGTAGATATTCGCCTTCTACTTATGAGCAGCATAAATATGTGACAGATGGTTTGGAAATCAGCTTTGAGTAACATCTCATAGCGATTTTGAATGAATTCTATGTTCATGCGTGTTCATAACTTCATGCTTTTTTAGGAATATTTAAATTCCACAGTTGCTATTCGCTCATATTCTAAGGTTTGCAAACGTAAACATGAGGGAAAAAAATGCCAGAACGTGTAGACAGAAACAGTGCCTATCTCAACGCAAAATCAACCACTGGAACACAAACACGAGTCAAAGACACTAGCCCTACAAGCGGCATGTGCCCAATATGCATCCGCGACTGCCCATTCCTCTGCGAAATCAGCCTCTCAACCTTCCGCGGAAGAGAAGCACTTTACCCCGAACCCTTGCAGTTTGGTTACAGCACTGCAGGTGCACTGAAAGATTTCGGACTCGATTGGTCCCACTTCAACATCCAAGCCTCCGTCTTCGAAGTCCACGGCATCGAAGCAGACTCCGACGTAGCACTCTTCCACAACGCAAGCACAGAAACAAAAATTGCGGGAATCCCATTAAAAGTCCCAATCCTGACCGGCGCCTTTGGTTCCACAGAAGTTGCACGGCTCAACTGGGATGGCTTAGCAATCGGCGCTGCATTATCAGGTGCAATAATAACAATTGGAGAAAACGTATGCGGGATGGACCGAGAGTCAAGGACTGAAGGCGGCAAAGTTGTAGAGTCAAAAGAACTGAGAAGACGTGTTGAAACTTTTCGAAAGTTCTGGGATGGCAAATACGGTGAGGTCGTCGTACAAACGAACGTGGAAGACCAAAGATTAGGTATAGACGTCTATGCACTTTCAAAGTTAGAAGTAAACGTAATCGAGCGAAAGTGGGGACAAGGCGCTAAAGCCATTGGAGGAGAAGTTCGAATACGTAACCTTGACAAAGCTATCATGCTTAAGAAAAGAGGTTACATAGTCATCCCCGACCCGGAAGACCCCACAGTCCAGCAAGCATTCAAAGACGGTGTTTTCAAATCCTTCGAAAGACACAGCAGAGTGGGCATCCCTAATCAGAAAGGCTTTCTTGAAGACATCGATTGGCTAAGGCAACAGGGCGCCAAGCATGTAATCCTTAAAACCGGTGCATACAGACCCTCTGCAGTTGCTTTCACCATGAAATTAGCTTCCGAGGCTAAAATTGAAGCAATAACTTTTGATGGCGCAGGCGGCGGAACTGGCATGAGCCCAGTTCCTATGATGGACGAAATGAGCATTCCAACGGTATACTTGGAATCATGGGTGCTGAAATGTGCTAGAATTCTAGAAAAGAAGGGCAAATTCGTACCAGATCTTATTATGGCAGGAGGCTTCATCAGTGAAACACAAATCTTCAAAGCAATAGCTATGAGCAACTTTGGCAACGGACCAATGGTTAAAGCAGTTTTAATGGGGCGCTCACCACTAACAGCGGTAATGAAAGCAAACTATTTCAGGCAGTTGTCTGAAGAGGGCAAGCTACCGCGTACCTTTGCGAACAGATACGGTGATACACCTGACAAGTTTTACATTGCTGCACCTAAGCTAAAAGAGAAATTCGGTGAAAGATTCAAGGAAATCCCATGGGAAGCAGTAGGATTGTACACATATCTTTCTGACCGTGTCGGCGTAGGACTCAAGCAATTGTTGGCGGGTGCAAGAAAGTGGAAACTTCACCTACTCAACAGAAACGATCTGATGGCCTTAAGTGAGAGGGCGGCAAAAGCCACAGGAATAGCCCTTGCGGAAGAGGCAGAACAAGACGCTATTGAAAGGATTTTAGAATAATACTTCCCCCTTTTTTTCCTTCTTTTTAAAGCTAGTAAACATTCGACTATTCAGTCTAGAAACTTACCTATATATCGCCTATGTTCGTGGCAAAAAAAAGAGAAGCGTGGTTTGTGGGTTTCTTTTGAAGAGCCGTGAGATGGATTATGCATACTATGAGACTGTTACGAGGCCTTCAGATAGCATGTGTGGAATGGGCCAGCCTACGTAGTCTTTAGGAGCTTCCCAGTACTTTATAGTTGCGAGATTGTGGATGTAAAAGCTAAGCGAAGAACTTCCTTTGGTTTTAGCTTTGAAAGTGAATTGCATCAATTCTACTTCGCCATTTTGAGGAGTTGTTCCAGCGACCCAGAACAAATATTCAATTTGGCCAGAGATAAATCTCCAATGTGGCGTTCTGGCTCCAACATATTCTAGGACAGAGCGGTCAAACACCAAGCCAATCTCGTAACCCCAAAGATCTTCCACATCATTTACCATTACATTAACCGTAAAGATTTCGCCAAGTTTCACTTCTGGTGACCCAGGATCGAAGTACACTGTACACTCTGGAGTGTCAGATTGCACATCCCTATCTGCAAAAGCGAATCGATGAGACGAATATATCGTAGCACCTGCCATCATAATGACAAAAAGACCTAACACAGCCACGCTTTTCATTCTCAACAAATCGAGCGTTTTGATCTCCTCCTTTTTGAGATGTCTAAGGTGTTATTCTTTCAGCACCGTGATTGACTGAGGCAGGATGTTATTTAAGATTTGGCTTAAGGAATTCCTTCTACTACCTTAGAGAAGGCTAACCCTTTATGTACACGTGCTTGAACGAAAAGGTAACTTATAGATCCAACAATCTCCCCTTCAACTCTCAACGTGTACGTTTGGCTTCGGATACTACTCAAAACATCGTTACCCGTAACGTCGTGAATGGAATAGAAAAAGGTGTCCTCACCAGCAGGCAGGTTCTCGTTTAGGGGTAAGCTCACTCCTATAATATATTTCTCATCAATATACAAAGAAATAATTATTTCCTCAATACTTATTGGAAAATCAGTTGGATTCTTTAAAATGAACGTTATGTTCAATTGGATGGAATCGGGTTGGATAGAAGGATATTCAACTCTAGTCACTTCGAAGGTGCTTAATGATTCCATTAGAGCAACGGTGTAAGTATTATTCAGATAATTATAGATTGCAGCTATGACGATGACAATAATTAGAGCCAAAACTACCAGTACACGTAACAGTTTCTTTCTTCGATCCGCCTCTTTCCCTCTCACGTGTGGGCCTCAAGCTTTCGCATTCATGGTCTTTTGTACCCGTACCAAGGAGTTATCATAACGATGTCGAAAATATCAATTTTGCCGTCGCAATTCACATCATAGTTGGTGTTGTACAATGGATCACCTTTTTCAGAGCCATAGGCTGAAGCTATTAACACGATGTCAAAGATGTCCACATCCATATCTACGTCAAAATCACCAGGATGCGCGACTTTCACGCCATCATAAATGAGGCTGTTGTCGCCTTTATCAGTTTCACCAAAGACCTGATCTACCGTGGCATTCAACAGGTAATCCTCATATTCTATTGCATCCGTTACCTGCCAAGCAAAGGTCACAGTGAGGGTGCCACTTTCGTCTAAGTAAATCTGCGTTCTGTTTATATCAACATTGTTGGCATAGAGCGTCACATTGAAAGTTTCAGGAACATTGCCTTGATTTTCCAAAGTAACGTTCACATGAAAGCAGTATCCCTTAAAAACCACTGTTTTAAGAGGCGTCAGCAACGTAACTGCTATATCGTGAATCGGTTCAATAGCTAAGGTGATTATCCCATCTTCGAATCTGTTGTTTTCCATTTTAGTTTCGCCTTGTACAATTGTTGCGTTAGCAGATATGATGTAGTCACCCGGAGATATGCCGCTTGTGTTCCAAAAAAATATTAACGTTTCTTCAGTATTCGGCGGCAATCCAAATACAGCTTCAGTATCAATTGCAATACTGTCATAATACGTGGTAACGTTGAAGGTTTCATCTCTCACCGTTCCGTTGTTTAATACAACAACCGTAATGTTTACAAGATCTCCGATGAACACGCTTGTAGAGGATGGAGTAACACTAAGGATGGCTATGTCATAGAACACGTTGCTGAAATATCCGTCTTCACTTGTGTGACTTATTTGCTGCCCGTTCGAGTCGGAGAGATCACTACGGGATATATCTATAGGACACTCTCCGAAGTCTATCACTGTAAATGTTATCTCAAAGACTGTTCCACTGCCATTAAAGGATAGCCCACCAAAAGTAATGAAGGCGACTCAGCAAGCTCCCGCTGTTGCGTTTACTTCATTTTTAACTTGCATTATTGGTTCATGTAGAATTCCATCAGTGTAATCTTCCACAGGAATTTTCACTACGTGATTGGTGTAGTTTAATATTGAAGCATTCCAACTCAGCTGAATGTCAAGCCCTTTAAGATCAGTAACATTAGAGATTTTTAATGCAATGGTAAAATTCTTCGAAGGGATCAACGTTATGTCTGTGATGTTAGATGGGTCAACATAAACCACTGTCTGGCTGGTTAGGGCAAACTGTCCATGAACCGCTGGTTTTATGCTGAATCCAAAAGTGAAGAGGTTGATCAGGATAATTCCAAGAATTAAGAGAATTTTGATTATCGATCTCATGTTTACTTTCCCTTTGGCTAAAATGTTCAAGCGGACATTTATCAGTTATGGAAATGTCTTCCACTGAAGGATTATTGATTTTCTGCTGATAAATAGTTTCTAAGGAGTACATGCAAACCGTGAAAGCCCAAATTTTAAGTGCATTTCTTCATAAAGAGGTAGCAAAAGGTTTGGAGATTGACAAATGAGTAGAGAAATAGGACCATTAGACGTTGCTTTAGAACAATTAGAAATCGCAGCGGAAATGTTGGAGTTAGACCCGGGGGTTCACGCATTTCTAAAACGTCCTAAGAGAACGCTTACGGTTTCGATTCCGATTAAGATGGACGACGGTGGCATTTGCATTTTCTGGGGCTGCCGAGTTCAACACATAGACGCTCGAGGTCCATTCAAAGGGGGAATTCGCTACCACCCACATGTTGATTTGGCCGAAGTTACAGCCCTCGCGATGTGGATGACATGGAAATGTGCAGTAGTTGACATCCCCTATGGCGGAGCAAAAGGCGGCGTCTGCTGCAACCCAAAAGAAATGTCCCAAGCCGAGCTTGAACGACTAACAAGGCGATACACAAACATGCTCCTCGACTTCATTGGCCCCCACAGAGACGTACCCGCCCCAGACGTCTACACAAACGCCCAAACAATGGCGTGGATAATGGACACGTACAGCCGATTCAAAGGCTACAGCGTACCCGAATGCGTCACAGGAAAACCTATAATCATAGGCGGATCCGAAGGAAGAGCCGAAGCAACCTCTCGAGGAGTCATAATTTGCATAAGAGAAGCCGCTAAACGTTTAGACATGAAAATGAAAGGTGCAAAAATAGCGGTGCAGGGATATGGCAATGTAGGATGGAACGCCGCTAAAATAGCATACAACATGGGAGCAAAAATTATTGCAGTAAGCGACTCCAAAGGCGGAATCTACAACTCGCAAGGCTTAAATCCATACAAAGTTTTTGAACACAAAGAAAAGACGAGCTCCGTCTCAGGGTTTAAAAAAGCGAAAAAAGAAGTAACAAACGCTGAGCTTCTGGAACTTAAATGCGACATATTAATCCCAGCAGCATTAGAAAATCAAATCACCCAAGCAAACGCTGGAAAAATAAAAGCAAAAATAGTAGGCGAGGGAGCAAACGGACCCACCACACCAAAGGCAGACAAAATACTCCGTGAGAAAAAGGTGTTCTTGATACCAGATATACTCGCAAACGCGGGCGGCGTAACAGCTAGCTACTTCGAGTGGGTTCAAAATTTGACTCGAGAGCACTGGACTTTAGAAGAGGTAAACGGGAAGCTGGAAAATATTATGGTAAAATCCTTCGATGGTGTGTACAAGAGTATGAGCAGGAAAGAAACTGATATGAGAACTGCCGCATTGCTACTGGGCGTGGGAAGAGTCGCCAAAGCCATAGAAACGCTGGGACTTTGGCCCTAATTTCAATCTTTGCAGGCGCGTGCTTTCACTCAGCTCTTTAACTTCTCTAGGATAATTGCGGGGCAGATTTTTTTAACACCCGCGATTTTTCCGATTTTTTCAGAAATTAGTCTGGTCAGTTCTCTTCCGTCATTTGTCCATATTTCGGTCATTATCATATGGTCGCCTGCTGAGGTGCATACCATGCGGATCTCCTTTATCTCACAGAGTTTTTGAGCTGCCTCTAAAAGCTTTGTTGGATCTACATCGACTCCAACAATCGCAATGGTACGTATCCCAATTTTATACGGATCAATTTCAACTGTGAATTTTTTTATTACTCCTCTCTTTTGGAGTGCTCGAACCCTTTTTCTAATTGTAGACTCGCTTAGTTTTAGCTTTTTAGCTATTGCTGTAAATGCACCTCTACTATCTTCTTGAAGCAGCTTTAGAATCTTCAAATCTAAACTATCAACCTCTAACATGGTTGCTCCTTCCGATTTTCGGATATATTTGTCTCTTTTTAGACGAACTCATTACGAAAAACATATAAGTTAGTCCGACATAAAAGGTTTTTGTTACCAAAATAGGATTGAAAGGTGTGAAAAAAATGGAAGAAAAAGATATAGTTAAAGAGAAAAAACCATTGCTACGATTAGGCGAAATTGCCCCGGATTTTGAAGCAACTACCACACATGGTAAAATAAAACTTTCAGATTTCAAGGGAAAATGGGTCATCCTGTTTTCTCATCCAGCCGATTTCACGCCAGTTTGCACCACGGAATTCGTCGCTTTTGCAAAAATAAACGATGAATTAGTGAAAAGAAACGTGAAGTTAATAGGATTAAGCATCGACAGCACTTTCTCGCACATTGCCTGGATTAGAAAAATAAAAGAAAAATTCGGAATCACAATTCCATTCCCAGTGATAGCTGATTTAGACATGAAAGTCTCTAATCTTTTCGGCATGATACATCCAGGTGAAAGCGCAACCGCTGCCGTAAGATGCGTATTCGTGATTGATCCTGAAATGAAGCTAAGAGCCATGATTTACTATCCGCTGAATGTTGGACGGAACATGCAAGAAATTCTAAGACTTGTGGATGCTTTGCAAACTGCTGACAAATACAAGGTTGCTGCTCCCGCAAACTGGAAACGAGGCGATGACGTTATAGTTCCACCACCATCAACTCAAGAGGCAGCAGAAAAACGTCTACAAGAAGGCTACGAATGCATAGACTGGTTCCTATGCAAAAAGAAACTTCCGCCATAATTCCCCTTTTTTAGAAGGCGCAGATTTGGAAAAACTAAAAACATTAGGGTAATATGAGTAAACAAAAAGTAAGATGGAGTTGAGTTTTATGATTTCAAAGGCCAAACTCATAAAGGATTTGAGAGTAATGGTTGATAACGGAAGAGCTCATACTATATGCTTGGATCTGCCACCTGAGCTCGGCACAGATATGGGACCCACTGCTCTAGAATTTGGAGTCATGAGCTTCTCCGGCTGCTTTGCCACCATCTTTTCATTAACTGCAAAGAAAATGAGGATTCAAATAGAGGATTTAGAAGTTGAGCTTAACGCCCAAAAATCTGAGAAAACTGGCACGATAGCGTCGGCTGAATTTGACATCACTGTGAAAAGCGATGCTGGAAAAGACAGAATTCACAGAATTTTTGAAATAACCCAGAAAAACTGTCCCGTTGGAAAACTCTTTGAGCAAGCAGGTGTGAAAATAAGCTACAATCTGAAGCACATAAAAAAGTGACAAAGAGGAACGCAGTAGAGCATTTTAAAGAAACTATGGTGAAATAATGAACAACAAAGCGTTACATAAGATTAGTTATGGCTTATACATCGTAACTTCCGGAAAAGAAAATAATTGTAACGGGCAAATCGTCAACACGCTATTCCAAGTAACATCAGAACCACCGACAATAGCGGTGAGCATTAACAAGCAGAACTTCACACACGAATTCATCAGAAAAAGAAGCGTTTTAGCTGTCTCGATTCTTTCAAGGAATACACCATTGAAGTTCATAGGCCATTTCGGTTTTAGAAGCGGAAGAGACATAGATAAACTTGAAGGAGTAAACTTCAAAATCGGAAGAACTGGCGCACCAATAGTCTTGGATCATACAATTGCATATTTAGAAGCTAAAGTTATTAAAGAAGTCGATGCAGGTACACACACCATTTTTATTGGCAAAGTAGTTGACGCTGAAATCCTTACCGACGAGAAGCCTATGACTTATTTTTACTACCATATAATAAAGAAAGGCGCAACTCCTAAAACAGCTCCAACTTACCTAAAAGAAGAAAACAAGGAGAGTGATAGAATGACAAAATACAGATGCGTAATTTGCGGGTACATATATGACACAGAAAAAGGAGACCCAGACTCTGGAATAGAGCCTGGAACTTCGTTCGAAGAACTGCCGGATGACTGGGTTTGCCCACTTTGTGGAGCAACAAAAGATCAATTTGAAAAGGTCGAATAAAATGAAGCCGAGAAAACTAAAAGCAGACGTTCATTGGGTTGGAGCGGTTGACTGGGATAGACGACTCTTCGATGAACTCATTCCACTTCCCGACGGGACGAGTTATAACGCTTATCTAGTCAAAGGCAGTGAAAAAGCAGCTTTGATAGACACCGTTGACCCACCCATGGCCAGTGTGCTAATCAACAACCTAAACAGGCTAGAAGTTAAAAACTTAGATTTTGTGGTCGCAAACCATGCGGAACAAGACCATTCTGGGACACTGCCGCAGATATTGAAGATGTATCCAAATGCCATGGTTGTTGCAACCCCTAAATGCAAAAACTTGCTTATGGAACTGCTTCTGATTCCTGAAAACAGAATTATGACAGTGAAGGATAGGGAAACCCTGTCGTTAGGGGATAAGACCTTAGAGTTCATCCATGCTCCATGGGTTCACTGGCCAGAGACGATGCTGACATATCTAAGAGAAGACAAGATACT
>JAGLZW010000011.1 GCA_023131225.1 Candidatus Bathyarchaeota archaeon
CACGCCATGAAAATCTACGACTACATCAACGACCAAGGCGGACAAGTGAAACTCATGGCTATCACACAACCACCAACAGAATTCGGCTCGTCTCTAGACATGTTTCAGAAGACCTTGAAGCACGAGAAATTCATTACAAAGAGTATCAATGATCTTGTTAACCTGGCGATTAAAGAGAAAGACCATGCTACAAACATCTTTCTCCAATGGTTTGTCACTGAACAGATCGAGGAGGAGGCTAATGATAACGAGATAATCTCTAAATTGAAACTTGCTGGAAAAGGTAATGGATTGTTTATGATTGACAAAGAACTTGCAACACGGATATTTACGCCCCCAACAACATCCAACGAGACTCAAGCATAGAATATTGCAATAAACAAAATAGGAAGTGATTAGATGAACAAAGAAACTGAGGAGAAACGTGAGTATACCACACAGACACATTGTAGAACAACTTAAATGGGGTCTGTATATGCAAAAAATCCTCATTCTTTACTATAGCCGAACTGGAAACACCGAAAAGATGGCTAAAGCAGTAGCCGAAGGAGCTAAAGCAATTCAAGGAGTTGAAGCTGAACTAAAGTTTCACGCAAGACCTGAAGAGTTAGCTGACTATAACGCTATTGCAATTGGAGTCCCAACTTACCATCATGACATGGCTGTTGATATTAAGAATCTTCTCGAGAAAGTCGCCTTGAAAAACATCAATTTGAAAGATAAAATAGGAGCAGCTTTCGGGTCATACGGCTGGAGTGGTGAAGCACCACGACTGGTTCTTGAAATCATGAAAAACAGATTTGAAATGCACTTGATGGAACCACCAGTTCTACTTAAATACATACCAGATGAAGCAGGACTTGAAAAATGTAGACAACTCGGAAAGGAAATCGCCGAAAAACTCATGCCGCGTATACATGCAACACGCGGAGAGAATGATTTTCAGAAGTAGAAGATTCAAAGCGTTAAACAAATCAGTTAATGAAAATTTAAATAACCAGACAGGTTCTATGAGTCGGACAGAAGGTAAGTAACAATGAAAAACACCATTGAAAATCTGGTAAAAGCATTCATCGGTGAAAGTCAAGCAAGAAACCGCTATACATTCTATGCAAAGATTGCCAAGAAAGCAGGCTTTGAGCAGATTGCAGGGATTTTCCTCATTACTGCAGAGAACGAGAAGGAACATGCAAGCAACCTATTCAAGCTAATCTGCAGGTTGAAAAAGAAAAGTAGCGAGGAACCAGATGAGATTAAAGTTGAAGCAGTAGCCCCAACGGTTCTCGGCAGCACGGCAGAGAATCTGAAGGCAGCAATCGCAGGAGAAAACTACGAGAACACAATAATGTATCCAGAATTCGCCGAAGTTGCTGAAAAAGAAGGCTTTCCTGAAATCGCAATAAGATTAAGAGCGATCGGTAAAGCAGAAAAACATCATGAAGAAAGATACAAGAAACTGCTAAAAGAGGTTGAGGCAGGAACCTTCTTCAAAAAGGAAAAAGATGTTTGGTGGGTATGCCGAGAATGCGGATACATTCACTTTGGAAAGGAACCACCAGAAAAATGTCCTTCATGTGATCACCCGAGAAGCTACTTCCAGCTTAAATGTGAAGAATATTAAAAGGAGGGATAGAAAACGACAGAACAAAAACAGATTTACAAATGCAACATTTGCGGCAACATAGTTGAAGTTTTGCATACAGGAGTAGGACAACTCGTCTGTTGTGGTCAGCCAATGGAGTTACTATCGGAAAAGACCACGGATGCAGGCTTAGAAAAACATGTCCCTGTAATAGAAAAAACTGCGAAAGGAATAAGCGTGAAAGTTGGTTCAGTACCGCATCCGATGGAACAAAAGCACTACATTGAATGGATAGAAATAATCGCCGATGGCAGAACTTACAGAAAATTCCTAAAACCAGGAGACAAACCAGAAGCAGAGTTTGAAATCACAGGGGAGAAAATCTGGGCAAGAGAGTACTGCAGTATCCACGGATTGTGGAAATCCTCCTAGCATCGCCTTTCTAACATTCAACCCCTATTCCTTCAGGCGCCTGCCGCTGCACATCTACTAAAGAATTAATTTATCTTACACTAAATCTAGTGTATAGCATCATTCGGAGAGAATTACATGAGCTATGAAATGTGGGCAGAAAAATACCGCCCAAAATTCTTAAGCCAAATGGTAAACCAGAAAGACATCGTAGAACGCCTTGTCAGCTTTGCAAAATCCCGCAACGTCCCCCACTGCATTTTTGCTGGTCCTCCTGGAACAGGAAAAACAACCGCAGCTTTATGTCTAGCTCGCGACTTGTACGGCGACACTTACAGAGAGAATTTAATGGAACTGAACGCAAGCGATGAACGGGGCATAAACGTTGTTCGTGAAACCGTGAAGACTTTTGCTCGTGTGCGGACGCTTGGAGAAATCCCGTTCAAAATCCTAATTTTAGATGAAGCAGACAATATGACTGGAGATGCACAGCAAGCCTTACGGCGAACAATGGAAAGGTACACCGGAACTTGCCGGATCATCCTGATAGCCAACTACAGCGGAAAAATCATCGAGCCGATTCAAAGCCGCTGCGCCCCCTTCCGTTTCAGCTATCTGCCGCGAGAGGAACAGGACACATATCTTAAGCATATAGCCCAAAACGAAAACGCAGAATTGTTAGAGGATGGGTTGGACGCAATTTACGACGTTTGCAGAGGCGATTTGCGGAAAGCCGTCAACTCGTTACAGGCGGCCGCTTCTCTTGGCAAGCCTATAAGCTCAGAAACGGTTTATTCGGTGGTTGGACGAGCAAACCCAGCAGACGTTCACGCCATGATAAAAATCGCGATGGATGGCAACTTCGTTGAAGCAAGAAAAAGGCTTCGGGAGATGATTATGAAGTATGGCGTGGCTGGAGGGGACATAATAAAACAGATTCACATAGAACTTTTTCGTCTTGACGTTCCAGAAAGCTGGAAGGTTAAACTGGCAGACGTAGTGGGCGAAGTGGATTTCCGCCTTACTGAAGGCGCAGATGAAGAGGTGCAGTTGAGTGCGTTGTTGGCGAGGCTTGCCGAGGCAGGTTACGAGTTGAAAGGTGGCTAGTCTGTAGTGCATGCTGCATGGACCGTGAAGTACAAGCCCAAATCCTTGACAGAAGTTGTGGGAAACCGAGTAGCAATAGGCAAATTCAAAGAATGGTTAAAATCGTGGGAGAAAGGAGTTCCTGCACAGAAAGCCGCATTCCTTCATGGTCCACCAGGTGTCGGCAAGACAGCAACAGTTGAAGCCTTAGCTAGCGACCTTGGCATGGAGTTCATAGAGAAGAACGCCAGTGATTATCGCACTGAGGAGAAAATCCGCCAATTTGCTGGATTAGCTTCTCAATATGGTGGTTTCTTCGGAAAAAAGCGCATAATTCTCCTTGACGAGATGGATGGAATTTATGGCACAGTAGATAGAGGAGCCATCCCAGCTATAACTGAAATAATAAAAAACACACGGTGCCCTATCGTTCTAATCGCGAACGATTTCTGGAACAAAAAGTTCATAGCATTTCGAAACAAAAAAAAATATCTAGTCATCGAGTTCAAAAAGCCATCGGCAGGCGAAGTGTTGAAGCATTTAAGGCTAATTTGCGCCAAAGAAGACATTGCTTCTGATGAGGAAGCTGTAAGGTTTATCGCTCAGCGAAGTGAAGGTGACATCCGGTCGGCTGTAAATGATTTGCAGGCGTTGGGACAGGGAAAGAGGAGGCTTACATATGATGAGGTCTCTTGGCTTGCCTATCGAGACCGCAAAGAAGTTATTTTCACTGTTCTACGCCAAGTTTTATATGGAAAAAGTTGCAGAGCTGCTAAGCAGACTGTCGGCATGGTTGATGTTGATTTGGACATGTTTTTCGAATGGATCTACGAAAACGCGCCTTATCATTTTAATATTCCAGGCGAGTTGGCAAATGCTATGGAAGCGTTGGCAATGGCCGACTTGTATAGGGGAAGGATTAGGCGGACACGGAATTGGAAGTTGATGCGATACATGATTGACTTTATGACTGCGGGGGTAGCGATGGCTAGGGACAAGTCTAAGCCGACTGGATGGATCCCGTTTAGGTTTCCGCAAAGAATAAGGATGTTGTCAACTAGCCGAGCCGAAAGAGCAAAGAAGAGGGAAATAGGGAAGAAGGTAAAACGGCGAATGCACATTTCAGTAGCGGTGGCGCAAAAAGACGTTCTGCCTTATCTGAAAATTATTTTTGAAAATAACCTGCAGATGGCAGCAGGCCTAATTGACTGGTTTAACTTTGACCAAGATGAAGTCAGCTACATTGCGGGAAGCAAAAGACAAGCGAAAGCGATATTGAAATCTATGGAATTAGATGCTGCTGCTTAGTACTGCAACAGTCTCAACTTACACACAAAAAAAATAAAAAAAGGTTATGGGGAACTAGGTCTTTTAGACGCCCATATAACTGCAGCAAAGCCGAATACCACAAATCCGATTCCGAACACAATCCACGCGTAGGCTTGCGTCATGGCTGCTTGCGCTAATGCGAATTCTGCATCTGCCGTTTTCATGGATGCATCAGCTTCTATCATACTTGCGTTTGCTATAGCCTCACGAATTGTAAGGTTCGCTTCTTTTTCCAACAGATCAGTCTGCTTCCATTGGCGAGTATAATTATTATCAAATTGCTGCCAGTCTAAGTCGTACGCTGTCTCAGTATCAATCGCCTGATTCAATAGATCAAGAGCAGTCTCGTAATGTGTTTTGGCGCTGTCGAAATTGCTTGATTCATGGCTGTCCAATCCCATCTGGTAATGTATGGAGCCGTTATACCACAAACTTCTAGCTACTACAGAGCTGAAAGAGGAGTAATCGTAGTAGCTAAACGTCATGTTTATCTCATCGTACAGCATCATGGCTTCTTTCTGAACTGCTGAGTAAACAACAAAGTCAGATCTTGCCCGCGTAGCATGAAGACTTACTTGTTGTGGCCCACTTGTAGCATTGACTTTCTCAACGAAAATCGTGTAGGCGTGTTGGACTAGGTTCGAAGCTACAGTAACGTAAGGCACAGTAAAGGTAATAGTGAACGTATAATGATTTTGTGGAGAGATTACTATTGGGCTGGCTTTGCTGCATTGAGTGGAGTTGTAATTCTCATCCCAGTCCATATGTATCCAAACAGATGAAACGTTCAGATCTGGATCACCATACCAATCTGGGTTGTACACTGTAACTGTAAGTGTGGCGATGGTATTTTCTGGAAATACGGTTAAGGAGTGGCTATTTGAGTAGGGATCATAGTCGTGTTCTTGTCCTATCCAATTGTGACCAATTATGGATGCTTGTGCTGGGCTTATCGCTGATGTAAACAGTGTTGCAGCGAGAGCAGATGTAAGAATCGTTAAAAGTATTGCTTTCTTCATTCTTTAGCCTCTTCCGCTATGTCCTTGCAAGTTGTATAAAAATTTAATGCAGTTTAAAAGCATGAAATAATAGAACGAGAAAGACTTTGTAAACTGCGTGTCCTAATCTTCTTGTGGATGAAGTGAGGAAAGGCAGTTCTATTTCACTACTTGATAGGTTGGCGGTTTATAATAGGGTTCTCTCCTTCGGCAAGTTTCTGCAAAAAGCTTTTTCAATTGTTCCTCAGTTGCCCCGTTCCTTAAAAGAGTTAATATGTCTACTAGATTTGTGTTAACCATTAAACAAGGCTTCAGCTTCCCGTCACTAGTTATCCGCAGCCTCGTGCAATGGGCGCAGAATTCTGTGTTCTCTGTAGGGCGGATTACTTCAACTCTTCCATCTGGTAAGTGGTATATGCGCCTGTTTTGCATGTAAGGTCGCACTTCCACATGTAAAGCCCGCTTTGCCAAATCTGCTTCTACCTTGTCCAATGGATAAAGGTAGCGTTCAAAGTACTTTTTACTGATGTTTATGGGCTCTAGCTCTATCAGCTGTAATAACGTATCGCTTTTTCTTGCAAATTGAATCATTGCAGGAATTTCATCTTCATTCACGCCCGCCAAAACCAGCATGTTTAACTTAACAGGATACAAGCCAGCATCAACAGCGGCGCTAACTCCCTTAAGCACATCTTCCAAATTGCCATCCATCAACCCATTATAAACATCAGCCATCAAAGATGGCAAACTAATATTGACTCTCATCAAACCGTGAGTCCGTAAATCCTTCGCCAGGGATTCCAAGAAAGACCCATTTGTGGTCATCGACAAATCCTGTAAGCCCTCCAAACCTGCAATGCCTGCAACAACGTCTAAAATGTCTTTTCGCAGCAAAGGTTCACCGCCTGTCAACTTGATCTTTCTTATGCCCAAGCTAATGGCTATCTTTGCCAATCGAATGATTTCTGTGGCAGTCATTTCAACAACAGAATCGTTAGGTTCTTTCTCTTGACCTTCGCGATGACAGTAGGGACAGTGCAAATTGCAGCGTTGAGTTACCGAGATTCGCAAGTTCAGAACGGGGCGACCGAAGTTGTCCTTAATCATGGTTTTTCCCGAGTGTGCTTCACGATGTGACCCGTTTCAGGCAATATAAGCTTGTCGAGGCAAAGCTTCACAGCATCTATACTTCCTGGAATGCAGAAAACTACATTACGCTTCACAATTCCAGCGACTGCACGGCTCAGAACAGCCGCAGAACCTATGCTATCATAACTGAGTTTGCGGAATAGTTCGCCGAAACCGGGCAAAATCTTTCTTAACATGGGACTGACAGTTTCAATCGTTACGTCCTTAGGTGCAATTCCTGTACCGCCACAAACAATAACAGCAGCCACAGCCTTATCTTGCAAAGCTTCTTCAACTGCCTTTTTGATCATCCTTTCTTCGTCCGGCACCATAACGCGAGAAATAATCTTGTGACCATGCTCCATTAGCGTTTGAGCGATCAAGTCGCCTGAGGAGTCATCTATATGCTTGTCCTCATGCAAACGTGCGAAGCGAGACGTACTACACATAACAAGGGCGAAACCAAGTTTGGCTGGGGCTTCAGCTTTGTGTTTACGTGAAGATTCACTCACTCTTCCTTCACCTTGCGTAAAACCCTGACGTCTCCGATGACTGTTGTAGGGTACTGACCTTTGCGGTCTTTCTCATATTGTTTGGTCATATCCCAAACTGTCAAAAGCGCAACAGAAACGGCTACTAACGCTTCCATCTCCACACCGGTCTTTGCAAAGGCTTTAACTGTTGCTTCCACAGTCACCATTGACTCGCCAGCAATTTCAACTGAAACATCTATGGTGGACAACGGCAGAGGATGACACAGCGGGACAAGTTCACTTGTCTTTTTAGCTGCTAAAACGCCTGCAACCTTCGCCAAACTAAAAACATCACCCTTCTCAACCTTCCCCTCCTTGATTAGCTGCATGGTTTCGGCTTTCAACTTTATTGTGCCTTTAGCCGTTGCCTCGCGAAAAACTTCTGGCTTCTTGCTTATATCTACCATACCCATGCATTTCACACTTTCCTTAGAGGTTGCCTATAATCAATCTATGGAACCCTTTCCTCTCCTTCCGCAATGCTTATTCTTACTTTAAATGTTTCCGTTTTGCCAATTATACTATTTGCAAAGTTCCCAAAAATATAGCCAGCATCGATGTTCAGTTGCGCCTTCATCAAAGGCCATGTAAATGCTGCTTCTATCACAGCCCAAGGGGACATAGATACAGACCTACCCCCTCCCCCCCTCCCCCCCTACCCTTTCAGGGTATACACCGTTTTCTTGTTCCCACAATTCCATCAAATCTTTTATAGCCCTCGCTTTTGCGTTTTCCTCGTTGAAACGATAAATGCGAATGCGACCGAAAGACTTGTGTTTTATCAAACCTGCATTTTCTAGCATTTGCAAATGTTCGTTGGTTGTAGTGTAGTTTAGTCCTGCGCGTTTTGCAATCGCGGAAATATTTAATTCTTCTATCTCGGAGAGAATGCGTAAAATTCTAACCCTTCCTCTGGAAGAGAAGATGTC
>JAGLZW010000012.1 GCA_023131225.1 Candidatus Bathyarchaeota archaeon
TTTTCCAAGTCTGCTGCAGCAATACGTGGTAGCCCTATCAAGGTAGTTTTGCCCCGTTGACCACTAGTAGAAAGTTCTGCCTTGATAACGCCGAAGTTTGAAAGCTCCTGCATATACTTCCAGAGTTGCGTGTGCCCTCGCGGTTTCTCGTCGAACTCTTCGCACGCGATAGTATAAGCTTCTTCTGCTTCACCCATTGAAAGATGAATCCCACCGGTTTGCTGGAAACGCCGTGCAATACCGAGTAGAAGTAGCTTTTTGTGAAAGATTAAAGCCGCAATCTCGTCTCGCCGTATTCCTGCATAGACATTTCCAACGGCTTTTCTGACATATTCAGGTGAAACCTCTTTAATTTCTTCTGTGTCCGCGTATTTCCCAGCTCTCCAAAGAAGTTCTATGCCATAACGTGCATTTCCCCCTTCCTCTTCAGCCAACTCTGCTGCAAGTGTTATGGTTTCCGTAGGAACAGTTCCTTGCTTGAAGGCTAATGTCACGCGGTTGCCTAGAATGTCTTGTAGCTGTGCCTTTGTATAGGCGCCCAGTTCGATTATGTTGCTCTGAAGCGTGCTCCTAGTACTTGCATCTAACTTGTTGAGCCAGCTTAGTTGTCGGAGGATACATAGAAGCGAAAGTCGCCCAAGTGCTTTGACACGGGTTTCTTCTACGCGAGTTATTTTGTAGAGAGGCTCGGAACCCTCGTTCCGTATGAGTGATTCTAATTCGTCCAAGGCGATGATGAGGTAGATGTTTTGATTGTCAAGAATTTGAAGTAAGGTCTGCAGTAATTCTTCAGCAGAGTAGCCTCGTTTTGGAAAAGTTGGATGAAATCTCGTCACTAGTTGTTGCAGTATTAGAAAAAAACTGCCTCTGTTTTGGCGGCAGTTCACGTGGATATAGTGGAGATTGATGTTACGCTGCTGCGCTTCGCGCATTATGCTTCGCCCGAAATACTGAGCCACCACGGTTTTCCCAGTTCCAATTTTGCCAGTTACAATTACACGTTGCGTCATTTTTCCCGGAGTTTCTATAGTGTGGCGGAAGTACTGGTTTAGAAGTTTAAGCTCATAACCGCGGTGTTGAAGTTTCGCTGGTGTATAGTTAATGTCCAGTTTGGTTTCATCTTTGAAAACGCTGGCAGAAAGCAACGAGCCTTACTCCTTTTCTTAATTGTCTATTCACCGAGCTTTTAATGGTTTTTGTCTGTTTAGTAGTATATTTTCGTAGGGATAAAGTGAAAATATAGCTGTGTAAGTCACTTTTTAATGTTTTCTGATAATGCTTTGAAGATTAGGCGTTTTACGCCTTTAGGCTAGAAATTGGAACTATGTTCCATAGGTTTTTTTAAGTAGGTTACATAAATAGTACATACTGAAAATAGAAAGGAGAATATAGAAGATATGCTAAATATCGACGAAAAGAAAGCTTTTACGTTGTTTGCTTTGACTTTGCTTGTTGCATCTTTGTTATTAGTTGGCATTAATTTGCCTACAAGTGCGCTGCCGCAGGATGATCTCATTTACCTTGATGGTCCGTCTCTTACGCCAATCCACATGGATGGTCCGTCTCTTACGCCAGTTCACATGCACTCGTTGATGGGCATAATCAACCCATTTGATCCATGGGGAACTCCATGGCATGAAATCTATCCTGACTATTGTGAGAGTTGGACTTTCACAAGTTGGGAAGACAACGGGAATGGATATCTTGATCCTTCAGATCAAATCGACATGACTAACGATGTGACTCAGGAGGTACGTTGGTATCATGTAGACAGAGTGACATTGACATTAGGCTTGTACAGTGAAGATTTCCAAGAATTTCTGTATGTTGAGTACAAGAACCCGCCCATTAATCCACCCTATGATCCATTAGATCCATATATATACACGCCTATCTGCACTTTCTGGCACGAAGTGTGGCCCGTTTACCACGGGGTAACAGGGCATCCATATCATATTATTGATTGGATAGATAACGGCAATGGTTATCTCGACTACTGCGACTATATCATGTTTGAAGATTGGCTAGGAATATGGTGGCACGTTGAAGAGTCTGCTACTGACCTAATCCTTAACGAAAAAGTTATGGATCCTATTGGCATTGAATGGCATGAGCTTTATCCAAGCTTTTGCAACTACCACATTCTTACTAGCTGGGAAGAACCCATAGAGGATCCCTTCCCTGGCAGGCTTAGTCCCGGCGACCAGATCGACATGTTGAACGAGACAACTCAAGAAACGAAATGGTACTACGTTGACAGAGTAACCTTCACCATGCGCGTATCCAATCTAAGTGACCCAAAACAAGAGATGTACATCGAGTATAAAGGCCCCTTCGAAACAATGTACAACATTAAAACCACTGTGGTGAATTCCACATGGCACGAAGTCTATCCTCTATATAGTCCATCTCTTAACATAACTGACTGGGAAGACAACTGTAACGGAGTACTAGACTATTGCGATAACATTGAGCTGCACGATTTGTACGCAGATTTATACTATGGTTGGTGGCACGTGGAAGAACTGTCAATAGACATGATCCTCAACGAGAAGATCGATGATCCTACTGGCATAATCTGGCATGAGCTTTACCCTGAATGCAGCGTCAATGATTACGACACATTAGAATGGGAAGACAATGGCGACGGATTGCTTAATCCTTGCGATAACATCACACTAGCGCTTTTACCCACTGGCTTGACCGACAAGTATCATGTAGAGAACATGACGCTCACTCTCAACCTCACAGTAGAAGATGTGGTAGGACATATGCCCTTTACGCCAGGAGAACGGATATACATAGAATACCTCTCAGCCATATACTACGGATGGGAATGGATGTACTATCCGAAGACACACCCGCTGTACACCGATTGGGAAGTAGTCTGCCCAACTGATCTGTTTGGCTATCCCCTCACCATCGAGAATTGGTATGACAATTGCAATGGCGTCCTCAGCTACTGTGACATGCTCGAGCTTTTAAGCCCAGACGGAGGTCTTTGGTGCCACGTTGACGAGGTAGCAGTAGACATCACCGTAAAAAAGATAACAGAAGAACCCCCACCGCCGCCACCATGGCACAAGAAAGCCCCATACCCCGACTACGCACCCAGCGGGATGCCAGATTTTGACCAGAAACAAGACGGCTGGTTCCACCCGGACATAGGATGGAGCTGGTGTGGCCCAGTGTCAGTTGCAAACTCAGTGTGGTGGTTAGACTCCGAATTCGAACCAAACACTATACCTCCACCAGCGATCATTGACAACTTCCCACTTGTAACAGCCTACGGACCTTGGGATGACCATGATGTGCGAAACGTTTTTCCACTGGTTAACGACTTAGCGTGGTGGATGGACACAGACGGCATCCGAACCGGCATGTACCACACTGGAACATTTTGGTGGGACATGGAGTGGGGACTCAATCAGTACCTGATATATCAAGGCGTACAAGACCAATTCGAGGTGCACTCAATGGAATTTCCAGACTTCTTCTGGATAGAAGAAGAAATCTACAGATGCCAAGATGTAGTCCTTCTACTTGAATTCTGGGATGAGGCTACTGGAGAACGCTGGATCTACGATCCAGGTGGAGAAGGCGGACACTACGTGACCTGTGCTGGAGTAAACTCTACAACCGTAGAACTGCTCATCAGTGACCCATGGCAGGACGCTGCCGAAGCGGGATGGCCCGGCGACGTACCAGTACCACACGCACCCCACGGAGACCCTGCAATACACAATGATGCCCAGTACGTTTCACATGACGCGTACGCAGCCATGCTCTCGCCTTCCCCCTACGGCTTGACGTGGGAGCTCTTAGGATACTTGCAGAGTCCAGGCTACATGTGGCCACAAACTTGGCATGCATTCATCACAGCTGCGGTAGTGACCTCGCCACTTGCCGAACATGACGTAGCTGTAATCAACGTCACAACCTCCAAAACTGGCTGCCTACCGCTTGAAACAGTTGGCCAAGGAAATAATGTAACTATATACGTGACAGTTGAAAATCAAGGAGGCTTTATGGAGACTTTCAATGTCACTGCTTACGCCAATGCCACCATAATCGGAACATTACCAGTAACGCTGAACCCAGGAAACATCCAAATCCTAACTTACAAGTGGGACACCACAGGCTTTGCTTATGGCAACTACACCATAAGTGCCATAGCAGACACCGTTACAGGCGAAATCGACACAGCTGACAACACAATGGTTGATGGCACGATCTTAGTGACATTGCCTGGCGATATTGATGGAGACAGAGACGTAGACATCTACGACATTGTCCGCATGGCTGGCATTTACGGCGTATCAAAGCCAGATCCACGGTATGACCCTAACTGCGACTTGGACGACGACGGAGACATAGACATCTACGATATAGTAGCAGCAGCTGGAAACTACGGCAAAAGCTGGTAACCCAGCAAAACAACTTCCTTTTTTTTTGTTTGCCTTATTTTGTTATTGAACGCGAAGTCAATAAAATACTGCTTTCTGTACATGGCATCTAAGCGACAACTAGTTCCCCTTTTTGGCTACTTTCGTGAAAAGTATTTGTGGGCTCACGCATTCTTGGGAAACGTCGACTTGACTGTTCCCTCTCAAGATCCCAATCATACTCGGGTCAGGGGGGCCAGAGTCGTCATCGCCCACCAAAACGTCATTAAGCATAGCTTACATAAAAACGTATATCTAAAACAAAGACGCGAAATACGTTGCTTCAGAAAATAAGAGTAGTACCTTTGGCTGCGGAAAGCTTCGGCACAAGATCTATGTGCACTTACGTAGAGACACCTGATATTCGTGTTCTTCTAGACGCTGGCGTGTCACTCTGTCCTTTCCGTTTTAGGTTGCCACCGCATCCCAGCGAATTCAGAGCCATTATAGAAGCCAGAAGAAAAATTGCCAAGTTTGCAGAAAAAGCCGACGTAGTCACGATTAGTCATTATCACTTTGACCATCATACGCCTTCCTTTGAAGACTGGCTATGCAACTGGACTGACAGTGAAACCGGGCGGCAGATTTATGGAGGAAAGCTTGTGTTAGCTAAGAATTACCGTGTTGACATTAATGCAAGTCAACGTCGAAGAGGATGGAATTTCAAAAAAACAAGCGGCAAGCACGCAAAGAAACTAGAATTTGCAGACGGTAAGACCGTTTCCTTCGGAGAAACGAAGCTCAAGTTTTCTCGTCCAGTTTTCCACGGCTCAATCAACACGCCGCTTGGTTGGGTGCTCATGACCACTATTGAACGTGAAGATGAACGGATACTGTTTGCTTCAGACGTACAAGGACCAATGGATAATAATACTCTGCGAATCATTCTAGCTGAGAAGCCACAACTGCTCATTATCGGTGGTCCACCTCTTTACTTGGCTGGCTCTAGGGTTAACGAGCAGCAAATACTGCAAGGCTTGAAAAACTTGGAAGCCCTAGCCAAATCGGTTCCGGTTGTCGTTGTGGAGCATCATCTTCTGCGGGACATAGAGTGGAGGGGTTCTGCGAGGCAAGTTCTTGAATCTGCTTTGGATGCGGGGAATAAGGTGGTTACTGCTGCAGAGTTTCTAGGCGAGGAAAATCGGTTGTTGGAAGCAAACAGAAAACAGTTGTTTGAAAATGACCCGCCTGGCTCCGAGTTTGAAAGATGGTCCAAACTACCAGCGTTTAAGCAGAGAAAGACCAAACCGCCTATCTAAACTGTCCCTAGAAGTTTCGTTAACCATTCTATGTCGACGCTGATTTCTCGCGTGTTTAGGGCGTGCATAGGAATCTTGAGCCCCTTCTTTTCTAGCTCTGTCGCAAGTTCTTCCATTAGAATACCTGTTTCACTTAGGAGGTTATCTACACCGCAGCTTGGGCTGTTTTCGATGCCAACCACAGCGACTAATTTAATGTTATTTTTGGCGAATTCTTCAAGTTGGTTAGCTGTTGATGCAGCGATTTGTCTGCAATGTCTTCTGTAACTAGGTGTGTCGTATTCTTCTCTGGTTTTGCCTAGGCGTTTGGCCCCTGCATATGCCAGTTCTGGACAGGGCATTTGGAGAAAACCAATGCTGTATCTTCTTAAAACGTCTACAACTCCGTCAATTACCGCTGGATAGTGAGCTAAGCCTAAGACACGTGAGTTCTGATTCAAAATGCAGTGGGCAACAACAACAAGTTTTCCGCGGCGTTTATCATTAAATTCCAACGGAAGCCTCTCCTTTTCAGTGATGTGTTACACGCGCGCGTTTATATCTCCACTGTTGGCAGGGTTCAAATCTCTTCTGACCTACATTAGGATTCTTCCAGCCCTTTTGTCTAAGGCATGCATACCAAAAGACGAATTACTAATCATCCTATTCAGATACATAATCTAATGAAATTCTCCGCGAGACGCGCGCATCGTTTTATAGGGCGGATAGTCCACATTGAAAGGAGGATACTCGTTTTGACCAGTGTATACATGCGTGTGCCCTCAAGTGACGGGTGAGAGAGTAGGTGACAAGGGCGAAGAGGAAACGAGGTTACAGACGAGGGTATTCAGTGGCACTGCTTGTGGGTTTTG
>JAGLZW010000013.1 GCA_023131225.1 Candidatus Bathyarchaeota archaeon
GGGTTCACCAGTGTGTTGCCGTCGCTGTCTGTCCAGCCTACAACAGTGTAGTCTCTCCAAGCGCGTGGATACTCTTCGTCAAAGTCCGCACCGATGGGACTTGTGAGCCACACTAGAAAGTCTGTGTAGCTGCCGCGGAACGCTAGGTATCGCGGGTTGGGATCGGGTTCAGCGTTGTAATCCACCGAGAGATATGATGCAGCAGTATAGTTGATCCACCATTCTGAGCCTGGAGGCCAGTTCCAGGGACCTAGGTAGTATCCAAAAGTCCACCAGCCTTCAAGCTCCCACGCCCAGTCAGGGTCATACCACCACTCGCAGGGTGGCGGCTGAGCGTAGCCACAGTTACGAGCTGGTCTAGTGGTGCAGTTCGGGAAGTGGACTGTTACATTCTCGATGCCGCTGGCTAAGTAAAGGATCCAAGGCCAACCGCCTAGGGTGTTGTTGACACCGTCCTTCCAATGCTCGTTGATTATTGGCACGTCAACTGGTGTAAGCAGCTCAATTAGGTCTTCATCAGGATAAACAATGTAGTCCACGCCTGCAGTGAGTGTGTAAGTGTACTCGTCAGCCGTGAAGTGCAGAGCATGTACAGTAACGCTGTTTACAGAAGAAAGCCCTGGCATCGAGAAGTTACCTGTCCAGTAGGGGACGCCGAAGCCGTTGTACGGGTCGTCGGTTCCAACGTACCTTCCTGGCAACCCGTTATTACCCAGGTTGTCTGGACCGAAGCTTGCCACCCAGATGTAGTCTTCAACTGTTGCGTAGGGCTGTTGTGTCACGTTTAGGGTACCAGTTATTTCGTCTAGGTGGTAGTCAAAGTAGAAGCCGGTTCCTGTGTGGTTTAGTATGAGTTGGTCGCTTGGGCTAAGCACGCCGTCGCCGTTGTCCTCCCAGCTGGTCAACTCGAACGGTCCAGCCAAGTAGTCTGGAGCCAGTTCATAATAAGTTGTGCCCACTGGGTTTGCAATAACGATTGTTCCGATTGAGTCGAATGTATGTGCGCCTGTGTACATTGTTGGGTTCTTCAATGTGACGGGTGCAGTTGGTGGCGGGAACTCTGTTGACTCATAGGTTACGTTGAAGTCAACGCTGAACATTCTTATCTGCCCATATGGAGCAATGTGAGGTTCACCATATCCTAAGAAGCTAACATGTACTATTCCTACACCATTATCAATGTCCTTCGCAATTTCAAAGATGCCGTTAGACCAGAAGGCCTCGAACGTTCCGTCAGGGTCAACACTTGCGTCTATCGCCTCTATCAATGTTGGGTCAAAGTTCATGTACACGTCGATTCCGCCGACGTCCCAGAAGGGATCCAAGTCGGTGCCGCCTTCTCCAAGAAGCCATACACTATATGTGAATACTTCACCAACTGAAGTGCCTTCATAGGATGTTGGGTCTATCTTCAGCAAAGGACACGTAGGAAAACATGGTTGCCGATACCAGTGTTTAATCACACCGTCTTCAAGTACGGCTGGGATGGAACCACCAGCACCTGCAGCAAGGTCGACTGCCGTGAAGTTCAGGTACGTGTAGAAGAACGCGGTGGGATCGCCGAAGGGCAGGTTGATTGCCCTGAAAGTCATTATGAAGACTGTTCCGCTGCCGTCGAAGCTTGGACCTCCAAGGGTGGCTAAGGCAACCCAATAAGTCCCCACGACAACATCGTCTTTGAGCTCCAATGGCGGATCGTGGATAATTCCTGCATAGGGACTCGGTGGTTGAACAGCTGGATAGCTTTCAACAGTCATGGTCTTGGTGTGACTTACGTATTGAAGGTAAGTCGTGTTCCATGCTATTTGAATGTCCAAACCTGCAAGGTCTGAAACGTCCTCGATTACACAAGCAACGGTGAACGTTTGACCGTCACTCGTAATTTCGGCTTGTGGTGAGGGTTGAGGATAGAATCTGACAACCGTCGCTTGTGCGAACACTGAGGGTGTCACTACCATAAATAAGCTTAGTAAAAGCGTCGAAGCAAGCAATATGCTAAAAGCTTTCTCTATCTTCAGTTTCATTCCTTCTTCTCCTTTCTCAACATAACAATGGGCTTCTGGTGTGTTAATAAATATTATGGAACATTATTCTGCATTCCTAGAAGAAGGGGCAAATGTACTTGGGTTCTCTGTACCAACATCGAATGCTCTTGTCAATATGTTGACTGGTTGAATGCTAAGTGCCCACACTAATATACTAATGAAAAGTGAAGTGAACACCCCCGTTGAGACCGCCTTTTTCACTCTTTCTCCTTAAATAAAATCGAAAGAGAAGCTATTATCGTTTTTGAAAGAGTTCTCTATTCTTGCTGAGGGTGACTTCGGCTGGAAAATTCAGCAGCTCCACTTGGTGCCATAGTTGTTGGCTGCGGCAACCACATCGTATATGTCAATTTCCCAATTCTCGTTCAAGTCGACGAATATGTCCCAGTTACCATCTCCCGGTTGCGAACCATAGGCCGGTGCGATCATTACAATGTCGTATATGTCCACGTCTCCGTCGTAGTCAAAATCCCCTTCCAATGCACTCTTGAATGGGAACTGTTGTGGATGATAGTCTATGTTATAGGTTTCGTTTATCGGACCTTTTACATCGTCGTACCAATAGTTTCCAATGTCGCTATAGTTCCAATTGTTTTCAAAGTGCGGAGTGAACTCTATGTTTGATGTGTAGAAGTTATTGAGGTAAATTGTGTTGTTCCGGGAGACCCATAGTTCCATGGCCACGGTATCTTCGTGATATTGTATATTGTTACGGGTTATGTTGTTACTCACCGCTGATTCTAGGAAAATCGCACATTCATTGCTCTCTATGCCATTTTCTTCCAGTGTATTGTGGACAGACCAATACAGGTATATGCCATAGCCTTCACCGTATCCCTCTTGCTTATTGTTGCTAATACTACTGCGAGTCAGAGTATTGTTGTCGGACCACAACATATAGACCCCATAGTAGTTGTCGCGAAGATTCAAGATTTCGAGTTCTGAGTTACTTGTTGACGCCAGCAAAACACCTTGAAAGTTTTTACTCAAGCTCAGACATTGAGCCGTAATTGACGTACAGTTTATGAGTGCAAGGTACCCAACACTCGTGCTGTTTATGACTCGGTCTTTCTGGTTTCTTAAGTACCAGATACTGCGTCCATCGACCATATTGCTGATGTCTATTGAATGGTTGAAGTGAGAAAGGCTGGAACCCCATACTCCGAAATTGTATTTATTGTCCGCCAGATTGTTGTCAATCAAGGTATTGTTTTCAGAAAACTGGAGAATTAGTCCCAAGCGAACATTGCTATAGACATCGTTTGCGGAAATCAGATTCCTGTTCGAATAGTTCAGTAACAGCCCATTTTTGTTGCGCGAAATGGTGTTGTTCTGAATTTGGTTCCAGTTCGAGTAGTCCAGTAGCAGCCCATCTTTGTTACGATAGATGGTGTTATTGTGAATCTGATTCTCATCTGAGAGATGTAGGTATATACCACTGTCTTCATTGTAATACAAGGTGTTCGCTGTAATATTATTGCTGTCAGAGGAAAATAGACTTACACCATATTTGCCGGTGGCGCCAGAATTCTCTATGATTATGTTGCCATCTGAATTATTTAGAGAGACGCAGTTGAAACTGGTATCAATAAGGTTCTTCTTGATAGTGTTGTTGCCTGATGAGGACAAACGGATCCCATCTACTTGACGGTTAGCTCCACGGATAGTATTGTCAAACACAATGTTATTATGTGAGTCGACGAGGAAAACCTCGCATACACTACTGTAAGATATGTTGTTGTTCATGATGATACTGTTGTTTGTCCCAGAAAGCTTCACACCATAGCTGTTATTGGATATTACGTTGCCTTTCACTACATTGGGAGGCTGGGTCCAAAAAGAACCACTTAATTGAATTCCCACGCCTTGGTTGTTGAGTATTCTGTTATTCTCTACCGTGTTGTTGGAACCGACGAGCCCGATCGCCGGACCATATACCAAAGGATTTGAAACGATATTGTTATTGCATATCCAACTATTATACGTCCCTCCAAAGATCCCAGCACCATTGCCTTCTAGCGTGTTTTCGGTGATGTTATGATTGTCACCCAATAGACTAATGCCTGTATAAGTGTTGTTCACTATCGTATTGTTGTGCAGAACGATACGACTACAGTATTGGGTTGCATTCTCCCCAGGGGGGGAGACTAGTACAATTCCAAGATCGTTGTCGGATATAATGTTGTTAAATATCACATTTCCCGAAGAAGCATTCTTTATGTAAATCCCGCAACCCCAGTCTGAACTATTTCTGATTGTGAAACCGGTAATTAATATGTCATTTGCTGATATAGTAACTACGTTAGATATTCCGTACCCGTCGATCGTCGTCTTTTTGGGATCAGAATCGCCCAAAGCTATAATCTTCCAAGGTTTAGTGATGTTTATATTCTCGATATAGACATTGCCACTTGTCACGCCTATCGTGTCGGAAACATTGAAGTCAGCATTGTCAATAGCATCTTGGATAGTCGGGAATTCGTCAGGAACTATATGATAGGCTGCTTTTACCGGTGGCACTATCTTGAATGATGTAGCAAGCAAAGCTGCCAAAAGAATTGTCAGCAACAGTGATGCAGCTGTTCTATGATTGAGAACTTTTCCACTAATAGTACGACTGCTTGCACATAAGACGCTAATCATAACTCTTCGACTCGTTTTCTCCCTCTCACCTTTTAGTATTGCTCCGTCAATAGATAAGATTTATGGAAGAAGATTCTATTGTGCGACAGGCACACATTGTGGAACGCCACTTATCCCTAACCCCAGTCTCTAAAGAAAAGCTTGAACTCACCAGTGGAATAGTCCATGGGCTTGCTTTTTCCTCTATCCCAAAGTGCGTGTGCATATTCTTGGAAAAGAGGTGGAGATGCGGGAGAAATTATCGCTTGGCGATGACTTAAACGATCAAAGAAAAACTAGAGGCTTTTCGCCAATTACCACTTCTCTTTTCCAGAGTATCAATTATGCGAATTTGCTCACGCATGTTGCTCATGTATTTTAGATTCATAAAAGATATATTCGCTAAGATACAGATTCTGAGGTAGAAAGAGAAGAAAACACGTAATAGGATGGCAGTTATACCTGGCATTGTTCCTTTAGTTATAGGTTGTCTTGCATTTTTCATACCAGAGGAAGTTAGAGTGCAGGTAGAAATCTTTCCGTTCTCCGCAATGGGTGTTTTAGCATTCATTTTTTGGAATCGTTCTAGTAGCAATTGGTTTTGCTCACTACATTGGAGATAAACTCTCTGAAGGCAAGTATTAGAAGCTACCGACCCCCCCCCCTCCTTTTTTGCATTTTTGTTTTGATGTGCACACATATCGAAAACTGATATACTTCAAGCTTCGGAAGTCTACTTTTATTTCTAGAAAATAGTTCTATATTCTTGTGGTGGTGGAAATGCAGCCTTACTACAAACCTGAAATTCTTGTTTTGAAAGGAGAAGACGCAATTCAAGTTCTCAACGAATATGTGAAAGAGCTTGAGGAAGGACAAGCTGAAGAGTTAACGAAAAAACAAGCTAGAGCCATGGTTAAGCTTGCCAAAGGCTTCATTAAGTCCATAGAAGCTGAGACACGAACACAAGAACCTGTTAGAAACACTAACCTCTTACTCAAGCTTAGAGAAACCGTTAGAAAGTATGTACCGCAAACACTTCAGGAACCAACAAAGCCAATTTGGCCAAGTAAGGTGCTCTCCTCTAGAACTCTCTACCACCACCCCCCACCAATGACCCAGCAATTCAAGTAAAGTCTCGCCAACACCGTCCTTTTTCTTGATAGATTTCCATCCTAAATCTTCCATCTCCTCTTCCAATACTTCTCTGAAGAGGCACAAAAAAACTGAAAGAATAGACTTCTATTCCCAAGCATCAATTATACGAGTGCGAATAGTCGAAGTGCAGTTCAGGGCGCGCCTATAATTAATAATAGTAAGTACTTTGGGCGATAAGTTTGCCTCACCCTTTCAAAGCAAAAGGTAATAGCCAAGTCGCAACATACTCCGAAATTACATGGGGAGAAAAATAATGAAGGTATTGGGTATATCATGTAGTGCTAGAATCAACAAAAACACGGCTGATCTGTTAAATCTTGCCTTAGAGACATTGCGGGCTAAAGATCTCCAAACCGAACTCATTCAACTAGCAAACTTCAATATTTTTCCTTGCCAACGCTGTGACTACCAATGTCTCTATCATAAAGAACGAGACTGTCCAATCAAGGATGATGTCCCTGAAATCTGGAAACGATTAAAAGCGGCTGACGGAGTAATTTTCGGAGTCCCTGTCTATAGCGGAACGATTCCTTCACTGATGAAAATCTTGTTCGAAAGGTCTCAAGCGCTAGTTCCAGAAGAACCACCAAAACATCCTCAAGTTACAGGGATAATAATTCTTGGTTCATACGGGCATCTTAACGTACTTGGTGCCTTAGCACCATGCATTATGTATTATCCGGATTTCAAGCCTGTAGGGTATGTGATGGCAATAGGATGGGAAAAAGCAATCGAGAAAGAGAGAACACGGCAAGAGGTAATTGCACTTGCCAAAAATGTTTACAAGGAACTTAGGCTTCATGGAACACAAAAAAGAAAGACAAGTTGACCCCATAAGCATAGGTTAAGAGATGCAGTGCGAAAAAGAGCTGTTAAACCTCCAAGTTGCGCAGAATTGGTGTTTGTCTTAGCGCTTCGACTGCGAACGTATTGCGTGCGCGTCTGCAATTTTTCAGAGAGTTTGAATGACTGAAGAATCGCGGATTTGTAAAAATCACTTTGCGCGCGTTTTTTCGTGATTGAACTATACCTTCAATTAGTTTAGGGAACTGTTGAACGTTCTGTCTGCATCCGCTACTTGCATTTCAGTCGATGTCCTTCGCCGTATTGATATGTTCTTCTTTTGTTTTTCTCTAGCTTTTTGAGGAACATTTCGTCCATATTTATCCTAGGACAAGCTAGTCTACTCGCGTCTAGGACGTAGAATATTACGTCAACTAGTTCTTCAGCTATTTCCTCTTCGCTTTTACCCTTTTTCCAAGCATCGCTTGCTTCACCTAATTCTACGAAAGCAAAAAGCAGCTTCTTTGGAATATCTTCAGGCTTGTTGTAGAAGCCTTTTTCCAAAACTAGCTCCTCTATTTTCTTCTTCATTTCTTCTAAGTGCATGGATCTTTCTCCTAGCTTTCCTACTTCACACGCGTCTACAAAAAACTTATACTTACTGACATACCATTAAACTATTCCTTTCATTAAAAATGAGGTGAAAATTTGGGAGAAGTTGCTATTGTTGGTATCGGATGCACAGGTTTCAAGTCGGTTATGCCAGACATATCTTACAAAGAAATGATGTTCGAAGCTGCAACAAGAGCTTATCAAGATGCTGGAAACATTAGTCCTCGCAAAGACATCGACGCCTTTATCTCAGTTGCTGAAGACTACTGGGAAGGCTTCAGCATATTCGACGAATTCGTTCCAGACCAAATGGGCGCCGTACTGCGGCATTTGTTTACGGTTTCAGGCGACAGTATCATAGGGTTAGCAACGGCCTACATGCTCATCAAAACAGGACACTTCGAAGTAGTCGCGCTGGAATCACATGGCAAGCCTTCAGACATACTCACCCTATATGATATTGTTTCATTTGCAATGGACCCTATACTTAATAGACCGCTCGGAGGACACCCATTTTACGTTGCAGGCATGGAAATGAACCGCTTCCTCTGCACGACAGGCACCACTAAAGAACAATGTGCAATGGTCGTGTCAAAGAACAAAAGAAACGCGCTGGGCAACCCGTTGGCCGCTTATGGAGCAGACGTCGATATTGAAGATGCACTATGTTCTGATCCATACTTTCATCCTTTGAATCGACTTGACATTAGTCAACCTGCAGACGGCGGTATCGTAATGGTGCTGGCGTCAGATGAAGTCGCCACGAAACTCAACGACAACCCGGTCTGGGTGAGAGGTGTGGGCTGGGCATGTGAGACGCCTTCGCTAGAAACCAGATGCTGGAGTGAAGCAGTTTATGCGCGAATCGCCGCGGAAATGGCGTACAAGAAGGCGGGAATAAATACTCCGAGCAAAGAGGTTGACTTTGCCGAAGTAGACGACCTATTTTCTTACAAGGAACTTCAGCACATGGAAGCGCTTAAGCTCTGTAGAACTGGTAAAGCAGGTAAACTAACTGAAGAAGGCATAACTCAGATTGATGGCTATCTTCCTATAAACCCTTCAGGGGGAATACTGGGAATGGGTTGGGCATTAGAGGCATCTGGCTTGCAGCGTTTGCTGGAGGTTGTTCTGCAACTCCGAGGAGAAGCAGGAAGTAGGCAATTGGCAGATGTGGAAGTTGGGGTAGCACAATCGTGGCGCGGAGTTCCAACAGCTACTGGTGCCGTTGCGGTTTTAAGTAATTGTTAGAGGTGAAAAATGAAAATGTTTGGAAAGAAAAGAGTTGCAGTTATAGGCGCAGGCATGACGTTGTTTAGGCGAAACTTGAAAGAAACAGGTAAAGAGCTGTCTTGGGAAGCCTCTAAAATGGCTTTGGACCAAGCTGGGCTTGAGCTGAAGGACATGCAGAGTGTCGTCATGGGGACAGCTCCGGACGCTTTTGACGGGGTCCATATGAAGGGAGAATATTTGGCCGATGGTGCAGGGGCGTGGCGGAAACCTTACTCAAGAGTGTTTGTTGGCGGTGGAACTGGAGTCTTTGCGGTTAACGCGGGTTGGTGGCATGTTGCTTCAGGTCAGTTTGACACTTGCTTGGTTGTGGGAGAGGAGAAAATGTCTTCTTGTTATCCGCATCCAGCATATGCCTTCACAACAATCTTTGACCCGATCTACAGCAGACCGCTAGGTGTAACGTTGATTTGGATATTTGCTCTTGAAATGCATAGGTACATGCATGTTCATGGCATAACAAAGGAGGAAATTGCGCTAGTTTCAGTGAAGAACAAACGTAACGCTTTAGATCATCCATGTGCGCAGTTGGGCGCTAACATCACGGTTGAAGACGTGCTTAACTCAGAGATTATGTGCTGGCCGGTTCAGAGACTTGACATCAGCCCAACGAGCGATGGTGCAGCTGCGTTAGTTTTGGCTTCTGAAGATGTTGCCAAAAAACTTACGGATAACCCAGTTTGGATTGACGGTGCGGGCTGGTGCATTGACTCAACCTTCTGGACAAACCGCGACCTTTACTATCCTAAGTACGTGCAATGTGCGGCTCAGATGGCTTACAAGATGGCAGGAATCAAAAACCCACCGAAAGAAATCGACGTCGCAGAAGTCTACGACCCATTCGACTATAAAGAACTACATCACATGGAAGGCCTAATGCTCTGCCGCAAAGGACAAGCCGCGAAACTGACAGCAGACGGCGTGACTCAAAGAGACGGAGATTTGCCAATAAACCCGTCAGGCGGCTTACTAGGTGTTGGCAATCCCATTGCTGCAGCAGGTACAATGAAATGCTGCGAAATCTTCTGGCAACTGCGAGGCGAAGCCGGCAAAAGACAAGTGAAAGGTGACCCAAGAACAGGATTAGCGCAGGCTTGGGGTGACCTAATGCAGTACGGCTCCGTCGTAATAATGAGGAGTTGAGAAAACATGAGTGAAAAGATTAAGCATTTTCCAGGCGAACCATTGAAAAGCAGCGACATAAGAGACGGCAAAATCCCAGCTGTAAAGCATCACCCCAACATCAAGTATTTGTGGAGCGCAGGCGTTGCAATGAGCCGATTCTTAGAAGGAATGAAAAAAGGCAAAATCGTAGGCTCCACCTGCAAGAAATGCAGTCGGATCATGGTCCCTCCTAGAGCTTTCTGTGAACAATGCTTCAAGCCAACCGACGGATATACATATGTAAAGGATACAGGCACAATCAACACTTGGTCAGCCTCCTACGTTGCAGGAGACGCTAGCCGAATAAAGGAGCCAATACTAGTCGCGGTTATTGATTTAGATGGGGCGTCAAAGGGAATGGGAATACTGCACCTGCTAGGTGAAATCGACGATTGGAAACAAATAAAGTTCGGCATGAAAGTCAAAGCTGTCTGGAAGCCTCCAGAAGAACGAACTGGCGCAATCACAGATATCAAGTATTTCCGACCCCTCAGGGAGGGCTAAACATGGCAACAGAAAAAATTATTGACGTAAGACGAATGACTCATTGGCCCGGACACATGGAAACAGACCACATTTACACTTTGGGCATAGCTAACGAAAAATTCTTCATGGAAATCAAAGAAAACGGAAGAATCCTAGGTGCCAAATGCAAACGTTGCGACAACATTTTTGTGCCTCCAAGGATTTACTGCGAAAAATGCTTCAACAAAATCACAGAGTGGATAAATGTAGGCACAAAGGGTGCAGTGCACACGTTCACAGTGGCCCACGTTGACATTAATGGCGCCAAACTGAAAGAACCAGTAATATACGCCTTGATAAAATTTGGCAACGCAGAAGGCGGCCTTGTCCATAAACTCGGCGAAATAGAACCCTGCGACGTCAAAATAGGCATGCACGTAGAAGCTGCGTTTAAGCCGCAAACTGAAAGAACCGGAAACATAAACGACATCAAATACTTCAAGCCACAGAAATAAACATCAACCCCCCTTTCTCTTTTAAGCTTCTCTTAACCATTCATATTTGGAGTCCTTCTGGAAGGGTTTAAACTAGTCCCCATTTTTCTTAGGCATTCCGCAGGGTAGTCATCTAGCTTGGACTTGGACTCCAGTGGAGATGTCTCCCACAAAACCCCTATTTTTCAACACAATGCAAGTGTACGCACATAAGGTACGCAGTCTAGTCCGGACTTACCCCATTGGAGACATCACCCGTAAACCCTGCTTCTTTTGCTCATATCAAACGTGAAACCAATCTTTCGATGCTTTCGCCTTCTCTACATGTCGTCTATTGTAGAATCCAAAAGCCTCTTCGCCGAGCTTTATGTACGAAACTCTCTCAGGAGCGACACCTATGAGTCCGCAGAGGATAGCATCAAGAGAGACAAGGTGTCTACCAAAGGTTAAAACACCAAGGTTCTTTGCAATGCTGTAACTTCCCCAGGGTACCTTCACTTCGCCTTGGGGGTCGCTAACTGTCGCGTGGCGAAGTGCCTCGCAGATGCCATAGACTTTGAAAAGGGTTGCATAGATCTTGTTGATGTCGACGATGCTCCTTCCAAGCCATTCGTCGTTGGAACCATGCCACCATGATCTGAGCGGGTCAGGAATTAGGCCAAAGAGGTTCTTCATCGTCAGACTCGGAAAAGTTCCCCGAATCCCCTTCACCTTGCCGAAGCTAATGAGGGTGGCGCCTCGCAGGTCATACAACCGCTGAGGGACATATTTGTATAGCTTCTCCTTAAGAACTGGTGCGAAACGAGTCTCTACCATCTTCTTAATCTTTCCGACATCTGCTGTCCGCCCTTGCCATACCTCTTCTGTGACATTAACGTAGTCGACTCCATGTTCGTTGAAGAGATCGGTAAAACCGAACTCGTCAAGGAACCACTTGTCTTGCTTTTTTATCTCATCCCATCGGCCTTCCTTCTTGATCCAATCCCAGTTTGGGTGCTTCATGATCCATCTCCAGTCAACTTCCTCATCGTCCACAGTGAACCTCATACTACCATCCTGCCGTTCCATCGAGTAGGCTTCAGTGACTATAACTCGACCATCTAGCGCATCTAGCAGCACTTGTAAGGTCTCAACATCCGTGAAGTTGGCGGGGTGCGGACTAAACCAGTTTGGTTTAACGATAAAGACGTCCGTCTTCAGCCATGGATCCTTGAAAAGTCGCCTTAAATCGGCAGAAGTCTGAGCTCTACTCACAGTGACTGAACCGAAATGTTGTATGTTGCGAAACATATCCTAACCATTCGAGTTAATTAATGACAACATATAACAGTTACCAGCCAGACCGGAGGTGGGATTTGAACCCAACCAACGCACTGCGAGTCGAACAAGGCACTGAAGTGCACTCATTTTATAAGATATAAGTTATATTGTGACAAAGGGGATTCAGTGCGTCAGACATGGATTGGAGATAGGGCTATTGAGAGCATTCTGTGGGAATCTTTCAGACAATTCGACGAGGAGTTCTCGAAACTTCTTGAAACCCAAGCATACAGTCAAGAAGAGCGTCTCACAGGGTTTTTCGTAGAGAAGCTCTGTCAGCATGGCAGAATGGCCCAGAATAGCATCTCGAAAATAAACACTTCACTTAAACTGCCATGGTACTTCTCGGTTAGATATCAAGATATGACAAGAACGGAAAAGACTTATGGGGCTGATATGGCGTTCGTACTGAGCGCCAACATAAGGGAAAGAATGAACATCAGGAAAATCATCTTAGTGCAGTGCAAGAAGATGAATACAAGGTCTTACCCTTCTCCGAATTTCACCTTCATCAATTCATGGCCTATCAACTACCAGCAGGCGGAAGACCTTTGCAATACAACTCCCTTCGGCTTTCACTTTCTTTATGGGCCATATACTAGCTCTGTCCTTACAAGGGTTGCACCAGCGAGAAGCGTAATGGGGCTAATGAGAGCGACGAGAAGGAAAGGAACAATTCCTTTGAACCAAACCTTGCTCATATCAAGGCCGTTCCCCGATTTCCTCTTGTACGACTTTATTGGATGTTGGGAGGGAGACGAACGGGATGAGGCATTCGACGTAATAAAGCGAAATCTCTCCGAATTCTCAATCAGGTATATAGTTCATGTTGACATCTCTCATGGTTAACCGAATTCATCATAAATCCTAGATTGTTACAATACGTTTCCATCTAAGTTTATTTTCTCGGGTTGCCTTAATTTCATTGAGGTATTCTCCAACCTTTTTTAGAAAAAGACTCCTCCCCTTTTCCCCGATAACCATCAGAAATGGAGTAAGCTCTTGAGGAACCTCAAATAGATAAAGATTGATTCCTTTCTCAATTCTTGACCTTATGAACTTTTTGATGCCCTCTTCGTCGCTTTTCACAATACCTGCTCCATAAAGGATTATGTAGTCGGATAATTTGTGTTTTCTAGCTTTCGCCTCGCAATGTCTTGTATCGCCCTCAGTTACTGGTTTGTCTTTTACTTCTGCGGCTTTTTCCAACGTGCCATTCAAGTAAAATTCTATGTCTCCAGCAGTTTTCGCAAACCTGTCTGGCCAATTGACTGGATAGACCTTTATTGTTAGCTGACCATCAAGTATTTCACTTAAACTCGCAAATGTCGCTGCACAAACTGCTACCAATCTTTCTCCGCTGCCCGAGACACTGAGAAACTTATCTAGTATTTCTTTTGTCAATTCTAGACTTACCTTAACTGGTGGACTTGGAAAGTCGAACTTTGCTGGATTGAGTCTAATCATCTCTTGCAGAACTTGTCGCAGGAAGGCAAGAGGATATGAAATATCGGTTTGGCAATGAACTTGACTGTTTTCAAGAAGGCTGTAAAGCTGATTCTGCGCTTCTCGATTTCTATCTCTGTTGGTAAGAGCAAATTCTGGATATCGGGCTGGGCGATTAAGAAATGGTTCGTTTGAACCACCCAATCGCTCACCGTGACTTTTTTCAAATGGAACAAGAACCTTGTGCGCCACACTTCTAGCGTCATAAGCACCTTGTAGCTTGCTACCTTTCTGCAATGCTCGGAAGTGGATTTTCGGATTGACAGCCTTTGCGAGTGCTGAAGTAACCAAGATATATCTATAAGTCAATTCGTTGCCTTGGAGAACATTTCCAATCTGCATTATCTCAGTACCGTGTTTCTTAGGGTCAAGGAAGTTTCCACTTGGGTGACTTTCAACATATGCCCATTCTTTTTTAATGAGAATTTTCGCTTTCTCTAGGTCAACAGATTCCTTTCCACTCACTCAGAAACCCAGAAACATTGGTGCACACTAGCTTGTTAGTTTTGCGGTTTTATGCACACGCACGCATATTCATATGAAGCTAATAGTTAATCCATATAGATTCTTGTCTGAGCCGCTTTACTGAATGACAAAGCTTCTCGGGAGCATCTATACGCTCCCAATCTCCATAAAGCTTTCCCATAAGCGCACAGCCATACGAAGATAGCGCCACCTTCCCTTCAACTGTATGAAGTTTCTCGGCCAGTTCAGTGTGTTCCTCGTCAGTCATCTCAAATTCATAAGCGTTAGAGTCTCCACGGCTCTCGTGGGGATAGGGGGGGTCACAATAAAATAGCGTTTCAGGGCTGTCATATCTCTCTATCACTTCGATTGCAGGGGAATTTTCAAACTGAACCCTAAGCAGTCTTTGAGCTATTTGAGAAAGAGATTCTACGGCTCCTAGCCATCTTGATACGGCACCTGCCATTCCAGCACGGCTTGTGAGACGACAATGTGCCCATCGACCTGGAGTTGCGCTTTGAGCCAAACCTGTTCTAGTTTGTCGAGCACGAATATAAAACAGTCTGGCTCTCTCTAAGTTGGAAAGATTTGGGTTTCCTTTCATGTTGATGGCATTAATATACTCTTTACGAGAAAAGGGAGTCAAACCTATCATTTCGATAAGTTCATCCTTTTCATCTCGCAAAACTTTGAAGAAATTAACAACTTCACCATCTAGGTCGTTGTAGGTTTCCAGTGGTGAAGGCTCACGGTTGATAAGAACAGCTGCTGAACCTCCAAATGGTTCGCAGAAATGCCTTGTTTTGGGCAGTAGTGGGAGAAGCCAATCAAGGTGGCTGAACTTCCCACCATACCAGCCAAAGGCAATCAATTTCTTTCTCGATTCTTCCGCATTCGTTTGCATACGCAACCCACTGGTGAAGTTATTACTTCAATGCGTTTATTAATCCTTTAGAGACTGTTATCATTTTTTCTCGAACTCCATAACAAATCTATTTGCTTCTTTTTCTTCTTTTCTCAAAGACATTTCCAATCCCCTAGATTCGATGATGTGATGATATAGCTCATGCAGAACATTTCTCTTATTCAACCCTTTCTTAGTGAAACAAGCAATGTCTTCGAAGTAATCACACGGATATCCCTTCATCACTTTTCTTCCATCTAAAACTAACTTCATTTTTGGAATCCTGTAGTATTCAGTTAGAACGTCTACTCCTTTCTGTGCTCCCTTCAATTCGTAGATTAAATAAAACCTCTCGCAAACCTTCTTGGAAGGAACACGAATTTTCATTTTTGTTCTCTCAAAGAATTGGTATTCTAGGAGTCCAACTCTTTTTTTCATCTCTTAGACATTTAGCTAAGAGCTAAGCTTCTTCGTTAATCAGAGTTTCTAGTTTCTGTTTTTTTCCAACGGTAATTCTTGGAATTTCAACTTTCGACTCGAAGTAGGCATAAAGCTTCTTTGAGGAGCCTCTCGTATTCTTTAGCTTCTTTCTCTTTTTTGATTTTGCCTATGGCTTGAAGGGCTTCCGTAACGTTTTTAAAGCGTTCCCCTAGCGGAATTCCAGTTTGGGACGTGTCGTGCATTTTTCCCTCCTTACGAAATTTTTCGATTGCCTTCTGTAACAACTACAAACATCGTTCTACAACAAAAACTCCATAATACTGACCACTACAAAGTTTAGTTAAAGCCACAAACATTATGTCCACAAGGTTATTCATTGAAAGATGGGAAACTCCTTAAGAAGGACTTCATTCTAACTACAAAATAATATTAGCAACAGGAGAGAGGCAATGTCAAGGCTCCAAGTCACCCTTCTAAGTGGAAGAACAATAGATCAAGGCACTGCAAAGGAACGAAGCAAACTCTCAAACGAGTACCGTGAAAGCGTGGCCATCTGCGAAATAGATCCTGACGATTTGAAGGAACTGGGCGTGAAGGAAAACTCCAACGTGAGAGTGACAACGAAGCAAGGATCGGTAGTCGTGAAAGCCAAAAAGTCAAAAAGGGGGCCTCATCTGAAGATTATTTATATGCCTTATGGAATTTGGGCAAACATCATAGTTAACCCTCGGACACACGGAACTGGTATGCCCTCTTTCAAGGGGATTCCTGCAGAAATACAACCTGCCCCAACAGAAAACGTTCCAAGTGTTCCAGAACTTCTAAGGCAAACTTACAGGAAAGAATAGCAATGTCAGTAATCAAAAATGTTACATGTCCAGTTTGCGGAACACTGTGTGACGATCTCGAAATTACAGTAGAGAAAAACGTTATAATCGATGTTAAAAATGCATGTGCAATTGGCGAAGCAAAATTCATGAATTTCTCCAACCCAGAACATCGAAACCTAAAACCTCTTGTAAGAAAAGGAGGAGAACTGAGAGAGGTTTCTTTAGACGAAGCGGTAGAAAAAAGCGCTAAGATCCTCGCCGACGCATCATACCCAATACTCTATGGGTGGAGCTGCACGAGCTGCGAAGCCATTCGGATAGGCGTAGAACTGGCTGAAGAAGTTGGAGGAGTCATAGACAACACTTCTACCGTCTGCCACGGTCCCTCAATACTAAGCATCCAAGATATCGGCATATCAACCTGCACCCTAGGTCAAATTCGCCATCGCGCTGACCTAATTATTTATTGGGGATGCGATCCTTACAGTGCCCACCCTCGCCACATGGAACGTTACACAGCTTTTTCAGATGGGCGCTTCCAAGAAAGTGAATGGGAACATTATGTCGGGCGTCTACGGGGCATATTGGGCAAGAAAAGACTACGCAGAGCTTCAGAACTGGTATCAACGAAGGAAATTTCATTGCCAGCTGTCACAGGACAAAAACTGCCACCTGAGTTTGAAACGGAAAAGCGAAAACTAGTCGTTGTAGATGTCCGAAAAACTCGTTCCGCAGAATTCGCCGATTTCTTCATTCAAGTTGAACCGAATAAAGACTTTGAACTCCTTCAAGCTCTCCGTTTATTAGTAAGAGATGAGGAACTCGAAGTCGACAAAGTCGCCGGCGTGCCTGTTGATCTGCTTGAAGAGCTCGCAGATACGATGATAAAATGCAACTTCGGCGTCGTGTTCTTCGGAGTTGGTTTAACCATGAGCTACGGGAAACTACAAAATATTGACGCCGCAATTGCTTTGACGCGAGATCTGAACTACCGCACAAAATTCGTTATCATGCCAATGCGAGGCCACTTCAATGTTGCAGGTTCAAATATTGTGTCTACTTGGCAAACAGGTTATCCCTTCGCCGTAGATTTCTCGCAAGGCTATCCACGTTACAACCCTGGCGAAACATCTGTAGTGGACATACTTTGTCGTGACGACGCTGATGCAGGCCTAATTGTGGCGTCCGACCCTGTTTCCAATTTTCCAAAAGAAGCAGTTCAAAACTTGGTGAAAAACCCTTTAATCGCCATCGACCCCGTGATCTCTCCAACAACCATGATGGCCGACGTAGTGCTTCCTTCCGCCTTCGTAGGGGTCGAGGTTGGAAACTCAACCGCTTACAGAATGGACGGGGTGCCCCTACCGCTCAAGAAAGTTGTTGAACCACCGGAAGGAGTTCTATCTGACAAGGAAATTCTACAAAGGATTCTTAAGGACGTGAAGAGGTTCAAACATCACTAAATGCTTTCATACAGATATCGCGTAAGAAATCGTTAGATTTACATCTGAATTTCTTGACGAGGTTTTTGTTCGACCTGCTAGGCTAGACACTCTTAAGCGAAAGAAAAAAATAAAATAACCAACTTGGGTTTGGGATTAAACGTTAAGGAAAAAGTTATAACTGAATTGAAAAAACAAATGATGGATGTTACTGGATTTGTGGTATGAATATCCGATTCCAGCAGATATTGAGAAACAAAGAGTAATCATTAGACAACTCAGAAAGTGGATCATAAGCCTTGAAAGCCGGGATATTATCAAAGGGTTTGCCTTCAACCACTACTATCCTAATCCTTCAACGCTCAATATCAGATTTGACTCTTCAGAAGACAAGCTAGAAACCATGAGAAAAGAATTAGAGCAAGAAGTTAAAAAACTACTTCCAGACTATGTTCTTCAAGAAAGACTATGGGATGAAGGGAAAAGTCAAGAATATGTCTATAAAGCTTACGAGTTTGGGAGTAGATGCGCGTTTCTTTTCTGGGATTTTGTTGAAAAAGGAAGATTCCCCGAAGAATTCGCATCTAGCTATTTGAGATGGAGTGATTCGACACATTTTGAGTTAAAACCGAAAATCTTCACTTTTCAGTCTTGCTTTAGTCATGGTGTCATGAATTCGCTAGACATCTCTAAGACTCCAAATGAGCAATGGCTTCATTTAGCAGCTCTCATTGAATCCACGAAATCTTCTAATCCGCAAGAACTATACGAGTGGATAAAAAGCCAGCCTAGTTTATTCTTCACTAAGAAGTCTGAATGATAAAGCTTTCTTCCATGGATGTTTTTAAGCGACGTTCATGTTTTAGTTAATCTTAGAGTAAAGAAATATCCCATGTGATGTCGGAGTTCGGAAGAATTCTCCAGTGGCATCTTAATCCAATCTAGACGATGATTCCAATTTATTCGCATTGTAAGCTAGATTTTCGGTCTTAGGTGCGAAGCACATTGCTGGATTGGCGAAGCACATTTGAAGCTCAGAGAATATTTTACTTACTCTTCATAGGCTGGTCATGCGAGAATATTTGAACTAGGCACGCTTGAACAAACACATAGCGTAAGATATGACAATTGTGCTTATTGTCTCGGCGGGTCAACAAGGTAGAAATCCTAAACGCCTTCAACAACATCTTTTTTCTATTCTTGTCTTTAGATTCTTCGAGAACAAATTAATACTTAATTAGATTTATATGTAATGGCGAGAATTTCGTATTATCCTATATTGTTCAATTCAGTGGATGCACTAATGTCTCCAATAGAATATGACGACTCTGGCATATACGAAGAAGAGATAGATGAAGATGTTGAAGACATTAAACCAGAGATTGAAGAAATAATTTTACGGCAGAAAGTAGTAACTGAGCGAGAGCTGAAGGTAAGATTAGAGAAAAAAATTTTTCCGTGGATAACGGGACGAGCTCTTAATGCTATGGAGCGTGAAGGGATTATCAGAAGAGTGGGTTATAGAGGGCGAAAAAGTAGAACTGAGAGCGTTCCAGAATCATTCTTTATGTCTTATAGTGATGAGTATGAAGATGTAGTTGGTATAATCGAAAGGAAAAGGAAGATTACGAAGTATATAAATGCAATTCTTACCGCTCATTCTCCTGCGGGATATCATGCTGAAGATTTATTCGAAGGGGCATTCAAATCCCTCGGCTTTAAGATTCATGGACGTGAGAGGTCAAAATTCAATGGCAAGGTTGTTAAAGGAAAAAAGGGAAAGCAACTTCCAGATTTGGATTTTATCATAGAGAAAGACAAAATTGTCTATGGTGTTGATGTCAAGAATTGGATTAGGTATGAATATAACACAAGGGTTAATGTTCGCTTTAAAGTAAGCTTAGCTATGCAACTTGGAATAGTTCCTTTTATTATAGCTCGTTATGTAGATAAAGAGACGATTTATGTTGATATCATAAAGAAAGGGGGTATTTGTTATTCTTATCACACATTACTTGTTCCCCGTTCTTTTAGGTCGCTTGCACTTGATGCTGAAGCTTTCTTGGGATACCCAATCTTAGCTTTGGATGTTTTGCCAAATTATAAGGTTCAATGGATTTTGAAGTTACATACTGATTACTTGAAAAGGAGCACAGCATGAAAGGTTAATTATTCGGGGCTATTTCAATTTTTTGGGGCTGAATTGTGGTCTGTTTTGGTGTTGCTTTGTATTTTGATGCTGAGACAGTATGAATACATATAGCTCCTAGTTGCGCGCGCGCATATCTCCAACAGTGTCTTAATTCAAGTTAGACGACGACCCCGACCTATTTACATTGCAAGCTAGATTTTCAGCTGATGCGGAGCACATTTAAATCCCTTACTCATATTCGATACTGTTAACTTGTTAGGGATAGCTCAAATGGATGCTGTTTTTTAGTCTATTGTGATAGGTGCTGACCAAGTTGTTTAACGGAAGATATAGACATAATTTGGGGTTTCCCCACCACCAGGAGCCCCACTCATACCTTTAGCTATGAAATATTTTTCGATATTTCGAGCCATAGTTTCAGTGTCAGCTCTCCAATGATGCCAATTCTTTGGATTTCCATGTTGAATCTTGCGTGTATTTGGATTATCAGTTATTCCAATAGTCCAACTTGAATAGCGAGAATTACGGACAACCAATTCAATAGCAGTTTTAATATATCTTTCTTTCATAACACACATCTAATGCTACTATCAGATTCAGAATTAATATGCTTTTGGGCATTATGAGAATCTTGAATTACTTCTTCTCTTCGAAGTTGCTTAAGTTTCTGGTATGCTCGTTTTCGATGATCAACAAAAAATACTTCTATGGTTTTGTTTGAACTATGAATTTTATAAGCCACACGATAGTCGTAAACTCTTATTTTACGAATATCGGAAAGCACACCCTTCAGCATGCATGAATTTCTCAAAGAGAGGAGGCAACATGACGGTTGTCATAAGATACTTTCTACATCGCACAACACATATCAGTATCAACTTTGTATTTGAAAAGGGGGATACTTGCCATTGCGTTCTTCGGAGTCTGTACAGCACAAGAGGATAAAAGAGATTATCTGCAATAAGCTAAAAGAGTGGGCAGGGGCAGCAATTAAAGAGTATCAATCATCTGGACACTATCTTGACGTATTTGCGGTTACTCCTCTTGGAGTAACTATCTATGTTGAGGTTATCTGGTCGAGTTCGAAGGGAAATTTCTTCAGAGATTTAAGTATGATACAGAGCTCCAATGCCAATGTTAAGCTTATAGTAGTCAGCCCAAAGATCCTAAATAATGAAAAATTCCAACGTGAATTCGAAAAGGTAGCTATCTCCCAGCAAAGATATAATGTTGCCATGCATGGCGAATTCATTGATGGTGAAAGAATACTCAATGACTCTGATTATGTAGAGACAGAATTAAAGCAATGCATTATGAAGCTTATTCAAAAAGTAAAGATTCGAGGTAAAGTTGTCGGAGTTCAAGCTAGATTTGAACCTCCACAACCACGTCATCCTGACAAAATTCAAGAAATGCTTCTTTCCAATTTATTTCCTTTGATTAACTATCCAACGGAAATGTTTGTGAGCCCAACATCTATCAAAAGACGGTCCTCATTCTATGCGAAATTTGGAGGCAAAATTGATTCCTATTCTTTTTTACCGAAGAACAATAACTTATATACATTTGATGATTTGAGGAATCCAGACTCCCCATTCAGAACAGCTATTTCCACGAACAAAATTTCTGTTGAAAAGACTTCTGACTGGATTGTTAGTAGTGCAAAAAGAGATGATTTGATTGATCTTTTCAACCAAGCATTAAGAAAATATTGCAGAACCAGAGGTCTCAACTTTGATAGGAGACATCACAGATTTGTATGTTCTTTAAAGGACGGTGGTCCTCGACTTTTCACATGGCGAACTGAGAGAGGTGGAAGATCCATACCAAGAGTTATGGCCAAACTTATGAAAGGATTGGATGGTAATGTTCTATTTGGCAAGCATTATGCAGCCAGATTGAGATTTATAATCTTTGATGAAAGTATATTCTTAAGAATAGCACCTACTATGACTTTCACATCAGACGGTTACAAGCCTATACGCTCCAAAAAGCTAGCTTCTCTAATGAGTCGATATTTATCAAAGCAGTATAATAATACATATCTGGACTCTGTGAGATACTGGGGTAAATTCCTATCAAAATTAGATACCAAGATCTCGATACCAACGGGTGGACCTCCAATCGAGGTAGATTCAACTCCTATCTCAATCAAAGTAAATGTTGGCATAGCCAGAGAAGGTGAATTACAAAATTGACATCTGCTGAATTCAACAGCTTCTTCATTGAAGAACCTCTTCTGACCTTTGGAGATAAAAAGCAATATGTAGACCCGAAAATGGGTCTCTTAGGATATGGTCCCTGCTTATATGAAAATCGCCGAGCTATCTCTTCCTCAATAAGGTTAGGCATTATTGGTTCGAAGAAGACGATCGACTTAGCAAGACGCTGGATTCTAAGATGTCAAGGTGAAATTTCAGGAAAAAAAGGAAACCAGTTATTATTTCAATCGTACCCTGGATTCACTAGAATCTTTGGATGCGAACTTCAGGTGGTCGATGAATGTGTGCAAGAAATAACGAATGATGAAATTAATCAAGTAATTAAGGTCAGAGACTTTAAAAAGAGAGTTAGAAGTGCTGCAAAGTTATTTATAGAGAGACTTGCGAACTATCCCGGGCGAGAACCCAGACCACATGTTGTAATTTGTGCCACTCCTCAAAGAATCCTCGATAGTTGTGGAACTATACAAAACGGATATTACAGAGGTCGAGTCAGACTCACCCCGCAAGAGAAAGAAATCTTAGAAATCCTCGAAGAGCAAAGAAGAACTGGCCAAACAACTTTGGTTCCATTTCCCGAAGACGAAGTTCTAGACATTATGCCCGAAGCGAGCGACCTAAGACGCATTATAAAAGCTAAAGCAATGGAGCTAGGAGTTGCTACACAGTTGGCAAAGCCTAGAACCTTCAGACCTTTTAAGAAGATCCCTGGGGAACCAGGGGTGCAGGATGATGCTACCCGAGCTTGGAATTTTTGTGTTGCCCTTTATTATAAGGCAGAAGGGTATCCGTGGAAATTAGCTGAGATGGAACAGGGAACCTGTTACGTTGGGATTGCATTTAACAAAGATCCGCTGAGTCGTGATAGGACTATGAGGACAAGCATCGCTCAGATTTTTACACATACAGGTGAAGGACTTGTTCTAAGAGGAGACCGAGCTCTTATTGACCCGTATAATAAGTCCCCTTACCTCTCAGAAAAATCTGCATATCAACTAATGACCGATGTGCTGAAAGAATATAAAAGACAGATGCGTCAGTTGCCAAGACGGTTAGTAGTACATAAGAGTTCTAGATACCGATCTGGTGAGCTTTCAGGTCTCAAAGAAGCTGCTAAGGATGTTCCATTGAAAGATTTTCTCACAATTCTTAGTAGAGATATTAGATTCTTGCGCAGTGAAGGAATCTATCCCCCATTAAGAGGAACAATCATAGAGCTTGGACAAACCAACTACCTCTTATATACAAAAGGGTGGATACCATTCTATGGAACATACCCTGGTCTCAGAGTTCCTACACCCTTAGAAGTCGTTGAGCACTATGGGGACAGCCCTCGAAAAAAGCTCTGCGAAGAAATTTTGGCATTGACAAAGATGAATTGGAATAGCGCAGATTTCTGCATTCGTGAACCAATAACCTTAGCCTACGCTCGGGAAGTTGGTCTGATTCTTGCATACGTGCCTGAAGAAGTAATTCCACGTCCTGAATATCTTTATTATATGTAGCTATGTGAGCGTTATGCATGCATGCATCGAATTGCCTTATAACCGAATTCTTCAACTATTTTTGAAATTACATGCCTGAGAATTTGGTCTGAACACTTTCTAATGTTCGACCCTGGTTTTCCGATAGGGAGATCACAAAAGCGATTTTCTCCTTATTCTCACCATCATTTACAGATTTATCTTTTCTTTTTGGCATGAAGCTATTCACTCCATTAATAGGTCTTATAGGTATTATATTCTGGAGGATCTCCACCATGTTGACGCTGATAACGCTGAATATAGAACGCTTCCAGTTCCATTGCCCTCTCTCTAGACATAGGACCTCGAATTACTCGTAGATGGGTGAATTCCTTGCCTGCATTATCATGTTGAATTACTCTCACATCTGGATTGTTGGTTATTCCATATTGGACGATACTATTCCCATCTTTGAGTTCGTAGATATAGGTGTCTCTCTTTGCTCTCCTTCTCAAGTTGTTACACCCCCCACGCGCTTACTTCAAATAGATTCATCGTTGCGAAGCACATTTAAATCCCTTGGTTATATACGTCTTTTTCAGAGATAGCGGAATTGATGTCGGAGAACGGTAAAACAGACTCTAAAAAGAGCCTAGAAAGGTCCTGAAACCTTAATTTTCCTTTTATTGTAGCCATTGATATAATGAGTTTCTACTCGTTTGGAAGGCATGCTTATTCCACAGGTTTCAATAGGACTAATGTAGAATTGAAATAAGGTTTCCGTCAAACCTGTTTTCGAATTTTTTCTAATTTAGAAACCACAGGATCACCTCTTTTCTCCTGAAAAAATAATAAAGGAAAAAAATCTTCGTGTACTTTGTTAAACATAATTAGAGAACAGATAAATAGGCCTTGCAAAGTATAAACTGTCTGGCGTGCGACGCCAATAGATGAACTGAGACTGTCTTAAAGCTGAACAGAAATTAGTGTGCCGAGAATATTCGCAGAGAAACTAGCTTGAAGGATGGAAGAAATGAACCGGCCCATTTTTCATATATGCATAGACAATGTCCCTCCAGCTTCACAGAGAATTTTGCGGCAAGTTATGATAAATAAAGCGGCAGAGGAGAAAAATGTAGAGTGGAAGGACTCTTAATCAAGAACGGCTTTGTCTATGACCCGTTGAACAATATCGACGGAGAAAAAATGGATATTGCTGTCTATAATGGCAAGATTGTGGAGAAATCGGAAAACGCCAAGGTGATTGATGCTTCTGGAATGGTTGTGATGCCTGGCGGTGTAGATATGCACTCTCACATTGCAGGCGCTAAAGTAAACGTAGGTAGATTACTACGGCCAGAAGACCACTACAAAGATGTGGAGCCTAAAACAACTCAAACGCGGTCAGGAGTTGGCTATTCAATTCCTTCAACTTTTACAACGGGCTATCGTTACGCAAGAATGGGGTGGACTACTGTAATGGACCCAGCAATGCCTCCACTAAAAGCTAAACACACACATGAAGAATTGAATGACACCCCCATGATAGACAAGGGCTCGTATCCTCTTTTAGGCAGCAACTGGTTCGTGTTAGAACATCTGAGAGCAAAGGAGTATGAGGAATGCGCTGCCTACGTAGCTTGGATGATGAACGCCACCAAAGGATACGCCATCAAAATCGTTAACCCTGGAGGAGTCGAAGCGTGGGGCTTTGGCAGGAATGTCCGCGATATTGATGATCCTGTGCCGAACTTTGACATAACTCCACGCGAAATCATCCAAGGCTTATGCAAAGTGAATAAACTTCTCAACATGCCACACACCATACATGTACACACAAACAACCTCGGAAAACCAGGCAACTACCTCACAACCTTAGAAACCATGAAATGCGTTGAGAACTTGGCAACCGACGAAAAACCTGTAATTCACTTAACTCATTGTCAGTTCAGCTCCTTTGCAGGCGAAAATTGGCGCACTTTCAAATCTGCTTCAGAAGAAATCTCTAAATACGTAAATTCTCACAGCCACGTCACTATAGACATGGGACAAATCATTTTCACAAACACGACAACAATGACAGCTGATGGCCCATTCCAGTTCGCTCTTCATAGGATGACTGGCAACAAATGGGTAAACAACGATGTAGAGGCTGAAACTACCTCTGGAATAGTGCCATTCCATTACAAACGAAAAAGTTACGTTCACGCAATTCAATGGACAATCGGGCTAGAACTCGCCCTTCAAATAAAAGACCCATGGAAAGTATTCCTAACGACAGATCACCCCAACGCTGGACCATTCACGGCGTATCCGAAGGTTATATCATGGCTCATGAGCCAAAAAGCAAGAATTGCAATTATGGAAAAAATAAGCAAGAGGGCAAGACGGCGAGCTCTGCTCCCTGCAATAGACAGAGAATACACGCTCTACGAAATTGCAGTAGCTACCCGGGCTGGTCAGGCTAAAGCTCTGGGCTTGAAGAACAAGGGACATCTAGGGGTTGGGGCTGACGCAGACATAACTATCTATGATCTGGATCCAGAAAAAACGAATCTGTCAAAGCATCCTAAACGAATCAGACGTGCCTTCAAAAGCGCTGCTTACACCATAAAAAATGGAGAAGTTGTAGTGAAAAACGGAGAAATCATCAAATCCGTCAGCGGAAAAACGTATTGGGTTAATGTAAAGGCTTCTCCAAGCCTTTTAGAGCTTGAGCCAGAGCTTCAGAAAGTCTTCGAAGAATATTATACGGTTAAATATGAAAACTATCTCGTGCCAGAACATCACCTAGCAACTGCAGCCCCAATTCCGATACAAGCAAAGGTGTAAAAAAATGGCTATAACGCTGCGACTAAAAAAGGAGCTAAAAGCACCAATTAGCGGAGAATGTCTCTCCCCAAACATCTTTGCTGGAAAGTCATTAGAGGAAATAGCGAACCTTCAGCTTTGGGAAGGAAACCGCAAACGAAGAATAAACGATGTTTTTGAGATAGAAGGAAACTGCGGGAAAACGCCTAGTGACGTAACCCTCCGTCTCATTGGGAATCTGTCTAAGGTTCACAGGATAGGTGTAGGTATGACTGACGGCGAAGTAAAAGTTCAAGGAGATGTTGGAATGCATCTTGGCGAAGAGATGAAAGGCGGAAAAATCACAGTAGAAGGCAACGCTGATTCTTGGGTTGGTTCTGCAATGAAAGGTGGAACAATTGAAGTGAAAAAAGACGCAGGAGACTACATCGGCGGAGCCTATCGAGGAAGCACCAAAGGCATGCAAGGTGGAACAATCATTATACACGGAAATGCCGGAACAGAAGTTGGGTGCTACATGAGGAAAGGTTTAATCAAAGTCTACGGTGATGTCGATCAATTTGTGGGCATTCGCATGAGAAAGGGAAATATAATTGTTCACGGCAACGCCAAAGAAAGAGCTGGAGCATTCATGATAGGCGGAAAAATAATCTTGTGCAGCTCCGTTGCATCTGTTCTACCTACATTTACAATCGACAGCATAAAGAGCAAAGCAAAAGCAGAAGAAGAAAAAATCAAAGGCCCATTTTATCTGTTTATCGGCGATCTCACTGAACATGGAAACGGAAAGCTCTATGTATCAAAAAACAAAAACGAACATCTAAAAAACTGCGAAGAAATACTTTGACAAATCAATGCGTTCGATTTATATTCACTTCTGAAGGAACTAGTCACCCATGTTGAGCGTAAATCAGAAAGCCTATGAACTAGTTCAGACGTTGTGCGAGGAATCTGCCGAATACTGCGTATCAGTTAAAAAAACAAAGCCAGGAACAACATTAATTGACGCAGGAATACGTTCGAAAGGCGGCTTCAACGCAGGCAAAACGATCACAGAAATCTGCATGGGCGGTCTTGGCGAAGCACGCATATTTTCAAAAAGCTACGACAACTTTGAACTTCCCGCAATATTTATCCAAACCGACAACCCCGCAGTAGCCACTTTAGGTTCCCAATTCGCAGGATGGCAAATAAAATCTGGCGATTTCTTCGCAATAGGTTCTGGTCCAGCCCGTGCATTGGCCTTGAAGCCTCACGATATTTTTGACAAGATAAAATACGAGGACAAGGCAGACGTTGCAGTGATAGTTCTAGAAACCAGCAAAGAGCCCTCGGAATCACTCATTAAAGAATTATCTTCTGAATGTAAAGTTGCACCCAGCCAGCTATACATTATCCTAGTTCCCACAACAAGTGCAGCAGGGTCAACACAAATTTCTGGGAGAATTGTAGAGACAGGTGTACACAAGCTACTGAAGTTGGGAGTTAATCCATTATCTATTCAGCATGCATGGGGATACGCACCTATCGCTCCAGTTGATCCGAAATTTACAGAAGCCATGGGAAAAACGAACGACGCAATTCTATATGGCGGCGTTAGCTACTACGCGTTAAAACACAAAAGTGACGAGAAACTAAAGGCTCTATTAGAGAAGGCTCCTTCATCAGCCTCCAAACAATATGGCAAACCATTTAAAGAAATCTTCAAAGAAGCCAACTACGACTTCTACCAAATCGATCCAAACCTTTTCGCCCCTGCAAGGTTCATCGTAAACAATGTTACAACGGGCAATGTTTTCCAAGTTGGAGAAGTCAACGTGAAGGTACTTAAACAATCACTGGGTTTGTTGCTTTAGAACAAAGCCTATGATATGTGTCCCTTCCAGATTGGGCTCTCTGCTTAACGCTTAGAATGGGCTTTTAATAGATGGGAATATGAGAAAACACACATGGGACACACACATTAACTTTTTTTAGCTGTTGTGATGATTCTTCCTCGGTCTAAATGTTCAAAGAAGTAGAGGAAGCCTACAAGCGACTAAAAGGAGTTGTCAATCTCACTCCAGTAATGATTTCCTCGACTCTTGATACAATAACCGGTAGTTACTGTTTCTTGAAGTGTGAGAATTTCCAGAAAACTGGGGCTTTCAAATTCAGAGGTGCCTACAATGCCCTGTCACAACTATCTCTAGAACAGAAGAAGAAAGGAGTAATAACGCACTCTTCTGGGAATCATGCACAGGCACTCGCCTTATCTGCTAAACTTTTGCAGATTAAGGCAGTAATTGTTATGCCTGGAAATGCTTCTCAAGTGAAAGTGACTGCAACAAAAGGCTATGGGGCGGAAATAATTACTTGTGGTCCTCACCCGACAGACAGGGAGAAAGCCGTTGAACCACTGATCGAAAAACATGGCTACACTCTCATGCATCCATCTGATGATCTTGATATTATTGCTGGCGCTGGGACCGCTGCTTATGAATTAGTCAGGGAAATAGGTAGACTCGATTATGTTTTCTGTCCTGTTGGCGGTGGTTGATTGCTGAGCGGAACGGCAGTTGCAACCAAAGGCCTGCTTCCGTCAGCTAAAGTTATTGGCGTTGAACCCAAAAATGCGGATGACGCATATCAGTCATTCAAAGCTGGGAAAATCATACCAGTTGAGAATCCAGACACGATAGCGGATGGTTTAAGAAGCTCTCTTGGAAGCAACACTTTCAGAATAATAAGAGAAAAGGTTGATCAGATAATTACGGTTTCAGAACAAGAGATTGTTGGCGCAATGCAGTTCGTTTGGGAAAGAATGAAACTGGTGGTTGAACCTTCTGGAGCGGTTTCACTGGCAGGAGTGTTATCAAGGCAAATAGAGTTGGAGTCCAAAAGAGTGGGGATAATAATCAGTGGAGGAAACATTGACTTGACTGATTTCTTTGTTAGAATTCGACAAAACCTAAGGTCCTAGGTTTACGCCCTTGGGCAAATCTTAGTTACGCTTATTGCATGTTGCAATGTGACATTTCAGATTGGGACCCGTCTTCAATAATTTAGGCTTTAAATCCGCTTCTTCTAAAAGCTTTAGAAAGGAATGTTCAGTGAAACGCTTTTTCAAGGCTGTAACGATTATGGTAGCATTGAGCTTTGTGATGCGTTTTACTTCTTGAAGGGTATGATGTGGGTTAGGCATGTTTTGCAGCAAGGTTATGGCAAAAGCCATATCAAAGTAGTTGTTACGGAAAGGAGTGTTGTCTGCGTCGGCCAAAACGAAATGAACATTTGCTGAACGCTTTATGGAGAATTTTACCTCTCCTAGCATGCCCTTAGATATGTCTAAACCAACAACGTTTTCCGCCATTTTTCGTATTCTCGGAAGAAGTAGTCCGGTTCCGCAGCCCATGTCGAGAATCGAACGTTGTTTCTCAAGGTCCAGGTTTTCTACAGCAGCCTTAATCTTAAGATTCTGCTCCTCGGTATAGCGGAGGTTATAGAGGTTTGCAGTGCGATTGTAATAGTGTATGTGTTGGAGTTTTTGCTTCCACTCAGTCATTTAATATCAGAAGTCTTATGTAAAAAGAGTTTTACTAAAACTTGTTGGCGAATACAGTGGTTAGTCGAAAGCACGCTCTCGTTCTTGAGAATCCAAGAATTGATGAAGAAACACAGAGGTCGATAAAGGAAGCACTTGCTCAACGTAAACTCTTGCTTTTGGTTGGAAACTGCTGGGTTAACTATAAAGGGCGAGCCAGTAGCAAGCTTGAACCAGGAGAACGTATTGTCATAATAAAGGAAGATGGCTCTGTTTTAGTTCACCGTCCATGCGGCTATGAGCCCGTAAACTGGCAACCGCCTGGATGCATTTTTCAATCGCATGTTAAAGATGGTGTCTTGCAGATTACGGCTGTACGTCGCAAGCCTGCAGAATCTCTACGCATATACTTCGACCACATCTACTTACTTTCAACACTGAAGCTAAAAGACACAGGCGAGTTTTCGCTTCATGCAAGCGAGGAAGACATGCAGAAGGCAGTTCTACTGAAGCCTTCAATCATAGAAGAGGGATTTAAGCCAATTAGCTTTGAGAAGAAAGTTGAGCCTGGCTTTGTGGATGTTTACGGAATAGATGGCGAAGGCAAATTAGTTGTTGTGGAGATTAAACGGAAAACTGCTGGACGGAATGCTGCGCTGCAACTGTCTAGATACGTGAAGGCTGTGCAAGGCATAGTCAACCGGGAAGTGAGGGGAATACTTGTGGCTCCAAACATTGCAAAGGGAACACAGACGATGCTGGTAACACTCGGGTTAACCTTTAAGTCCTTAGACCCAAGAAAATGCGCTGAAATTCTTCATAAATCGCAAACACGCAAGCTTGCTGACTTCTTCGAGGGTTCTGAATAGTCGTAAACTCTTTATGTGCTCACTCAAAAGGTGTTTAGGGAGGGTCAAATGGTAAGGTTAACCGCAAGTGAAAACGAGCACAAAAGACGAATAGAACGCGTCAAAGAAACGCTTTCCAAAAGAAAACTTGATGCCCTCTACCTCACAAGCGGCGTCAGCTTTTTCTACTTAACTGGTTATTCCTATATCGCCACTGAACGTCCAGCAGCACTGGTCATTCCACTGAACGGCGAAATCACTTTTATGGGACCGCTACTGGAAACTGACCACATTCCATTAAAAACACGTCTCATAAAAAACATCAAAACCTACCCAGACTACCCAGGAAAGAAGCATCCCATTGACCATTTCGCCCAATTCCTGAAAGACATAGGCTTAGCAAGAAAACGAATAGGCACTGACAACATGGCAGGCGCCGCAGGAATTTGGGGATACACTGGGCCTCCAATTACTGAGAAACTGCCAAAAACCAAGTTTATCCTTGCCAAAGACATTATTGAAAACATGCGCTTGATAAAATCCAAAGAAGAAATCGAACTCATCCGAGAAAGCGCAAAATGGGCAAACCTAGCACATTCACTGCTGCAAGAATATACGATGCCAGGGTTATGGGACTTTGACGTGGCTATAGCTGCCAGCCATGAAGCGTCAGTGATCATGAAAAAATCTCTCGGACCAAACTATGTGCCTCAACGTTGGGGGCGGTTCCCAGCGGGTGCAGGCTTTCGAGGGCAAGTTGGCGAAATGTCTGCTATTCCCCACTCTATAGCAACAAAGCGACCTATGAAAGACGGCGACGTACTTATAACGGGAGCCGGAGCAGAAATAGGAGGCTACAGCTGTGAACTTGAGCGTACTATGATACTGGGCGAACCAACCTTAAAACAACAAAAATACTTCGAAATCATGTTGAAGGCGCAAGAAGCAGCCTTTAAAGCCTTAAGACCAGGCGTAAAATGTAGCAGTGTAGACAAAGCGACATCGAAAGTTCTTAAAAAAGCTGGCTTGAGCAAATTAATGAGACATCATACTGGTCACGGCTTGGGGTTAGAGGGACATGAACCGCCATGGTTAGATGTTGGAAACGAAGTAGTACTAAAGCCAGGGATGATTGTAAGTTGCGAGCCAGGCATTTACGAACCTGGTTTTGGCGGCTTTAGGCATTCCGACACCGTTCTAATCACTGAAGACAGCACAGAAATGATTACCTATTACCCAAGAGATTTGGAATCCTTGACAATTCCAACCTAACTCGCATTTGAGAATTTCGCACTGTATCAAAACAGAGGAACTGGTTAACGTTGAGCAAGAAGAAAAAAGAGCTACAAGAAAAAATCTCTGAGGCAGATCGCTTCAAGAGGATAGCGTTATCAGGTTTGATCATAGGCATAGTCCTAATTTTTGTAGGATTGTTAATGTTTGAACCACTCTTCATACTAGGGTTCACGATTTTCATAATTTGCACGGGTATAACCTCTTTCCTCGCTACTCTGAGGTGGCAATATGCAAGGGCTCTAAAAATGGAGACGAAGAAAAAAGAGAAGCCTCCTCCAATAAACGTATGTCCTCGATGCGGCACAAAAGTTGAAAAAAGCTTGAAATACTGTTCGAAATGTGGAAAGAAGATACAAGCCAAAAAGCACTAACGAAACTTAGAAAGCAACTCTTATAGGATATACGTTTAAATTCTTCTATTCCATTCTTGACTTAGGTGATATTCAAAGTGTTTTGTTCAAATTGTAGCAAAGAGCTACCTGAAAACGCATATTTCTGCCCCAAATGCGGCGTGAGAACTAGAAAGGGCGTAGAAGCAGGCATTTCCACTCCATGGGAAGAGTTGAGAGTAGCCTTTTCGAGAATGGGAGAAGAGATAGAGAAAGCATTTTCGATAGCTGGCAAAGAAATGGAGAAAGCCTTCAAAACAGCAAAAGAAAAAATTAAGGAAGCAACCAGCAGAGAACCAGTTGTCTGCTCCGATTGCGGAGAAGAGAATCGTGCTGATGATATGTTCTGTTACAAGTGCGGCAAAAAGCTCGAGTAGAACATGAAATTGTCTAGGCGTATTGCGTTATCTTCCTCTGTATCTTAGCATTCATGATTAGCTTACTCCTGTCGATCCACCGTTGTATTGGAATGTTGAATCTGCTTGAAATCCTCTGCAGCGCCTGCTCTAAAGTGTCAAACTTCAGTGGTCGCTGTCGCATGGCGTTGCGTACATTCTCTCTCACCTGCCATACGCCTACAGGCATAATATAGCCAGGTCTCGCTTCTCGCAACACAATTACGGTTGCCTGTCGACGTTCTTTCATTAAATATTCGCACACAGCCAACCTAGCTGCGTAGTAACATCCTCCGATGTCCGCATAGGTGGTTCGTCCATCAAAGCCCTCCCAATCCCCATACATCACAACATATTTGCCACTAGGATTCCAAACGGTGCCCGGATACCAAGCCTCAATGGCTTCGTAGCTCCAAACATCAGGCATCATCAAAACTTCAAACTGATTATCCAAGTAAGAAGACTCGAAAAGATGATACTCGTTAATTAATGGAAATGTCTTCACCTTATCCATTAACTCTTTGGAGATCATGCTGTCAACTGCTGTTATGCTCCAACGTGTCGGCACCAAACGTCTGTGCTTTTCAACTCCGAAAGCTCCGACGCTGAAAGCTCTTTGAATCCTTGTCACCATCACATTCTTGTCGTAAAGCTCTAAAACAGCTGGTTTGGCTTTCAAATCCGTGTCATAGTATGCTTTCTCAACATGGTGATCCCAACGTGCTGAATCCACTCGCAAATCTTTGATTGGCGCGGATGGCCCAAAAGGCTGAACGTCGTCGTTTAATACTAGAAAACCGTGTGGTCGCTTTTTCAAAGCCAGTTCTACATCGGTTGCTGCAGAGGCTAAAGCTAACTCGCGAGTCAGGTCCATAATTTTGCCTGCTTCTTTAATGCGACGTACATGGACTCGGTATTTTCCCCGGATGAGCATGGAACGGAAGCTAACTATTTCGTCAATTGTTTTGCCAAACCATAACTCTGGCAAATCATAGAGGCTTGTGTCTTCGTGAATTGGTGGCACCATGGGACCTGCATAAACGTAGGGATATCCAATGCGCCCTACAAAAACGCTAGGCGGTGAAGCTCCATTGATGTTCAAACTCTTGATAAGCGGCACCGCTCGAATGAAAGAATTTACGCGAACCATGACTGGGCAACGAGTTTTGCCACACAACATTCGTGAGCCCTTGCATGCCACGCATAAACTAGCATCGGTCTGCCTTGTGGTCCACACATCTCTATTGTTATTAAGCTCATTAAGGCTTTGGTCATCAAGAACGTCTAATATCCAAGGATTAGCTTTACCCACGACATGCTTCTTTGCCTTGCCGAATCGACGTTTCACATTCAAGCACTCAAACTAAGAGTGAAGATAGGCTGCTTAAAAACAAAGTTGAAACAGATTTGCTAATTCTAGCGTGCGCATGCCAGCTAGGGATAGCTTCTCCGCAAGGTTCGTGGAAACGGAATGGTATCTATTATGTTGTCCAAGTCAAGCATCCACATAAGCAGTCGTTCTACACCTAATCCAAATCCTGCATGGGGAACTGTGCCATATCTTCGCATATCAATGTACCAGTCGTAATCTTCCACTTGCAAGCCTAGCTCCTTAACTCTTCTAATCAACTCGTCCTTGTCATCTTCCCTGGCACCACCAGTTGTCAACTCACCTATTCTAGGCACCAGCATGTCCACAGACATCGCTATTTCCGGCTTGTCTCTGTAAGTTTTGCAGTAAAACGCCTTTATCTTCTTTGGATAGTCATGGACGAAGAAGGGGCCCTTAAAATCTTCAGCCAACGCCTTCTCTTCATCATAGCCCAGGTCTTCACCCCACTTTATTTCTAAACCTTTTTTTCGCAGTTTTTCAATTGCCTCTTTATAGGTTATTCTTGGGAAAGGCGGCTTGATTTTCAATAGTTTTTTCGGGTCAACCCCCAGCTCTTGCAGCTCTCGCTTGCAATGTTTTGCCACTTTTTGGCAGACGTAGCTTACGAGTTCTTCTTCAATCTGCATGACATCATCCATGTCCGCAAATGCCCACTCTGGCTCTAAATGCCAGTATTCGCAAAGATGACGAATTGTTCTGCTTTTCTCCGCTCTAAAAGAGGGTGCACATGTGTAAACCTTCTCTAAAGAGTGGATAAGAATCTCCGAATACAGCTGCGCACTCTGTGTCAAGAATAGGTCTCGGTCGAAGTATTTTGTTTCAAATAGAGTGGCACCGCCTTCGCATGCGCTGGTTATGAACATGGGCGGAGAAATTTCTATGAAGCCTTTCTCTCTGAAGAACTTGTGCATAAGCCACAAGACTTCGCTTCTTACTCTCATGATAAGATTCATTTTTCTGCTGCGCAGCCACAGATGCCTAACGTCTCGGAGAAACTCTTCGCTCTGATCCTTAGCAATTGGGAATGTTTCAGCCAAACCAATAATTGTTATTTCATCTGTAGAGATTTCGTATCCGCCGGGTGCCCGATTGTCTTTTTTTACCGTTCCGCTGAGAGTGGTGGAGGATTCGATAGTTATTTTTTCTGCTTCTTTCCAAGCTTGCGTTCCTTCCTTTATTGTGGACTGTATTATTCCAGTTGCGTCGCGTATTAGTAGAAAGATGGTTTTTTTGCTTTCTCGTTTTCTGTAAACCCACCCTCGGATGCTAATCTGTTCGCTCTCGTGCTTGCCTGCAAGAATGTCTTGGATTGGTGTGAAGGACATGGTTATCCCTCTCTTCTTTCATAGTTCTAACCTAAATATTTACAGTTTTGGCATTCTTCAACCTGGGCTTCCAGCAATAAACGCCAGCAATCCGCTTAGGAACCAAAATAGGTTTCGATTTTTAATTCTCCTAGCGTTTTCTCTTGAGGGATTTGAGAGAAGTAGAATAGAGGTTAAAATTAATCCCATGTCTGTCCAGAAGATAAACGGGAGAAACCAGAAAGAAACAATTCCTAAAATCCATGGCAAAGGAGTTATGGAGACGGCGGAGAGATAGAATATAGCAGCGATAGCTGCCGCCTTTCGCTCTCCATACAACACCGCAATCGTCCTTATACTCGCCTCTTTGTCGCCCTGAACGTCTACTATTCCCTTCGTAATCTCACGCCCCGTGTTCGAAAGAAAAACCATAGCAACAAAAAGACCAGTCGTCATCAAGAAGCCCTTTCCAATCACAAAGCCTCCATATACAAAGGGTACTGCAACGCAAGCGCTGACCAGTAAGTTTCCCGGGAAACCAGTGCTTTTCCCTTTTGTTACGTATAGAATAACAATAACCCAAGAAACAAAGGCTATGGCAAAGCATTGCCAATTCGGAGATAGCCCTGTTAATAAAGCTGCTGTAAGACCAATAAACGTTAAAAATGAAGCAAACACTAAAGCCCCATTCGGGCTGACTGCACCGCTTGGAATCGGTCGTTCAGGTTCATTAACTGCGTCGATTTTCCTGTCATAATAATCATTTATCGCCATGGCTGCACCAGTCAATAGAAAACCAGTTACAAAGCCAAGCAATAAGCTATGAGGCTGTTGGAAGAGAATTGCTTTTTCAGCTAGAGCAACGCCAACAATCACTGCAAACCCCATCATTGCACAGTTGACAGGTCGAATCAACCTAACGAAAGCATTTGCCTTACTCATAATCGTCACAGCTTGCTTATTCGCGGAGTTTAATTAAAAATGGTGCGATTGAAGTAATTATGTTTGTCACTATGATGACGTTTGTGGCTATGACAGGGTAAAGATAGGCATAAGACAAAGTTGGGCTCAACTCTTTGTAAAGCAGAATACTTAGGGTGGCGTTCGCCAATCCTATCCCGCACATAAAAGTCATGAAACGGCGATACTGAAACATATCGCTTCTCCACGTTGCAACAGTAGTAGCGACGTGACGAAACACTAAATTCACTGCAACAATCAAAACGGCTATAAGAATACCAAGCCAAATGGGAAATTCGCCTCTACCGACTCCATAGATGAGTCCGAGAAAAACAAAAAAGAAAGCCCGTATCAGAAACGAAAGCTCTCCTTGAGTACGCTTTACAAAATTTTTGATTTCACTCAAATAGCCCAAGTCTAATCTAACTCTTAACGTCTTGAAAATTTTCCTGTCATTCCCCAGCATGAGACCGAAAAGAAGAGCAGCCAGAGGTCCACTTCCTCCAAACGTTTCAGAAGCAGCATAGCAACCAATAAGAACGCCTAAGGTGAGCATGTAAGTATACTCCTCTTTCCTTATCAGATAGAGTGCCCTAATCCACACGATACCTACAATAGTACCTAAAACCGCACCTATCGCAAATTTTCCCAGGATTGTAATCAGAGTTTGCTGAATGTCAACGAGTCCACCTACATAAGTCTGCAGAATAGCTAACACCAAAACAATGTTCAGAACGTCAGTTATGGTTGATTCCAATGACAAAGTAACTTCCACATCCTTGCTTATGTTTAACTTCGAGACCAGCGGTATAATAACCACTGAACTTGTCCCAGCAGTCATAGGACCCAACATCAACGCCTCAAGCCACTGGAAACCCAACAAGAAATGAGCGAACAACGTGACAAACGTGGCTGCAGATACAATATACAAAACCGCAAGGATGGCGGCTCTAAAGCTTTGCGAAATAACCTTGTAAATATCCATGTTAAGTCCACCTTCAAAGAGTATCATCATTAATGTGAGAGTGGTCAAAAAAGGAGTGATAGGATCAACATCAGCCAGAGAAAACACTCCCAAGACAGGACCTAGAACTATACCTATCAAAATCAGGAACAAACTACTTGGAAGCCCAACTTTCTTAAACAACAAGTTCGCTAAGAAACCGATGGCAATTATAGCACCTACTATTGAAAAAACCGCTATAGCATCCGCCATAATTGTTCACATTCGAAGCTGCAACGTGGCAAATTCTATGCTACTATCGCTTTTAACGATTTAGCCGTAAATGCCCGCTTTGTTATTCAACGTGAACTCTGTACAAGTCAATGTCTTCTCTCATTGTTCTTGTCAGTTCTAAGAACTCTCTTACAGCGCGCTTCACGTCTTTAGACTGAGTTATGTATCTTCCCACGATCAAGATGTCGGCGCCTTTTGCCAATGCTTCTTTTGCTGTTTCTGGGATTATGCCACCTGCAACCGCCACTAGAAACTTTTTGTCCGCAAAAGCTTGTTTGAGCTCTTTGATACGTTCTAGTCCAAGAGTTCTTCCTGTTTCCATGTCTATGCCGCGGTGTAAGATTACTATATCAGGCATGTCTTTCAAAGTCTTAAGTTTCTTAACAGGGTCGTCAATGTTCATCATGTCAGCCACCGCATATATCCCCAGTTTTTTTGCTTCGTAAATAAAACCGTCTAAGGTTTCCTTTGCCGCTACTCCTGCTACCACAACGGCGTCAGCAGTCTCCTCGAACGCCAAGTCGACTTCCACTTTGCCAACATCCAAGGTTTTCAAGTCTGCAATAATGAACACGTCTCTGGCAACCTCTCTTAAGTCGCGAATTGCCTTGACCCCATACTTTTTCAAAAGAGGCGTGCCTACTTCAAGGATTAATCTGTCGCTTTCAGGAAGCTCCTGTATTATGTTTTTTGCTCGTCCAAGGCTTGGAATGTCTAAGGCGATTTGCAGGTATGGTGGTCGCCACAGCCGGGGCACTTTAAAGCCCATTATAGGATGCTTCGCCCTGTCTTTGTCATACATGATTTTGTCGAGTGACGGATATTTAGTCAACGCTCTTTTCAGAGCCAGTTTGGTAGCACCATAATTATAGTGATATATTTTTCTGTAATCCTTAGCGTTAGGATGAACGAAAACACTACATACGATTACCCAGTCTTCTACTTTGTCTTTTGGAACTACTCCATCCTCAACAGAGTCCGCCACCGCCTTTGCTACGGCAGCCTGAGCTGGGCCGAATATTTTACCCACCTGTTCAAGATTTTTCACTGTTACTTTCGGGATGATAAGCGTGTGAGGTTTCGGAGGGAGATTTGGCCGTATCACTGCAAGAAGAGGCGTGTGTCCTGCAGATAAATTCGACATGCCAGAAGCAAACGCTTCTCCAACTGGGCCGTCTTTGTCGCCGATCAACAAGTCTATGTGGGCAACTTCATCTCCTTCGCCCACCAAAGCTTCACCAATAAGGTAGACAGGTTTTTCAACTCTTACACTTTTCATAGACATCACAGTTTCTTCATAAACTTGATTAAATCCTATGTTAAACTCCTTCATCCATTCGTAAAGAGTGTCTCTATGAATGTTCAACTGTCTTGCTGTGCCAGCGATTGTCGGTTTCCCTCTCTTTGTTTGAATTTGGCTAACAATTGCTTCGCTTAGTCGTCGGATGAACTCCTCTCTACTGACTGGCTTTTTACTTGCTCCCGACACGACGACACTCCCAAGAGATTCCTAAGGACATCTAGTATTTAAAATTGTCGGATAAACATCCAAATGGGATAATGTTCCGACACTTGCTGTGGAAGAATACCCTGATATTGTCTGGTTACCCGACATTCTTGAAAACTTTCAAGAAAGCTTTTTCGAACTCTTTAGATGCTTCGCTTTCAAGGCCAACAAATATTACCTCTCTTAGCGTGGTGTGTTTGTCAAGTGGTTCTTCAATTCTTGTATCATGATGTTCGCTGCAGTTTTCATCGACAATCATCCGACACCTGTACACAGTCCCGGAAACGCTAAGCTGCTAATTTTTGGGTTTCGAAGGTATTCCAGAGCGCCCTGCATTATCAGTTGAACGTTTTTCTCGTTGATTCGCATTGCAGGTCAATCATAGTAGTGTATGGATAACAAATTTTGCTGGAAGCTTTCCAGTGTGTCGTGACTATAGCTTCCCCAACTTTCACAGGAGCTTTCTTCAACGCCTCGGATTCGATTTTGGCTACACCTACCCGCTTTATTGCTCCAGCTGCACCACCGTCCATGAACATTAAGGTGTTAGCGGGGTTTACGATGGCGTCGACTTTCAATTTTGTGATATCGCCGGTAACCACCCTCACTCTGACACCTCTGTAGGCATGCTCAAAGCTTGACATAGCTAATCCTGAGATTTCGGTTTACAAATGAATAAAACATTATCCTTTTAGCAAACTATTGCACTTCTATACATTCGGTAGATGATTGTGTCTGTCTTTGTAGCAAAAGCTGACGGAACGAAGCAGTTGTTTGACAGAGAAAAAGTTGTGAGGACTTGCCTGAGAATGGGGGCTACCCGAGAAGTTGCCAAGGCCGTTACAGATAAAATTGAAATGAAGATATACAATGGCATACAAACAAGGAAAATTCTTCAAATGATTTTTGCACAGTTAAGCAAGCATAAACCCGCAGTTAGGCATCAAATCGACCTGCGAAAAGCTTTGAGTTTGATGAAGCCGAAGCCTGATTTTGAAAGTTTCATCCAGATTCTGCTTAAGGAACACGGATACGAAGTTGTCCCAAACCAGATTATACGAGGCAAATGCGTAGAGCATGAAGTTGATGCTGTCGCAAGGAAAAATGGCGAGACATACATTGTAGAAGTGAAGCATCATTACAACTATCACACTCCAACGGGCTTAGATGTAAGCCGCATCGCAAGGGCAATCTTCGAAGACGTCGCAGAAGGGTTTAGACTTGGACTGAACGCATTGAATGTAAGTAAAGCAGTGATCGTCTGCAACACGAAATTTTCGCAGCACGCTAAACGTTACGCAGAATGTAGAGGAATCCACAACATAGGCTGGAGTTCACCCCCTGATCGTAGCTTGCAAATTCTGATTGAAGAAAAGAAATTGTACCCAGTTACATACCTCAAGGGTTTAAACACCATGGCAAGAGAGAAATTAGTGTCTGCCGGGATAATTCTACTAAAACAACTAACCACAAAAAACCCGGAAAGACTTAGAAAAGAAACGGGGATTCCTAAGGAAACTCTTGTATCAGCAATCAAGAAAGCAAGAGCAATACTCTCTGAAAATATACAAATGGCACGTGTGAAGAACTGAATGCTAAACACGCCAGAATCTAAACCGCGACGTACATGTAAACCCTTAGCATTCTTGATGAATTTAATTTTGTTTAGCAAATTCCCCGACTATGTATAAGGAAAATGCGCGCTTAGTGAATCCCTGTACCACCCGCCAAAAATATATCCGCTAGTCTGTTGAGTAAAGGGCGTTAGTGAGCAAATGTCTAAGGAAGAAACTATTAAAAAAATTAGTGCAGAAGTGGCGGCTTGCGTTAAATGTGGACTAGGGAAGCAACGTATACATGTAGTTCCGGGCGATGGAGCCTTGGACGCAGAAATAATGTTTATCGGGGAAGCGCCTGGGAGACAAGAAGACTTGAGAGGACTGCCTTTTGTGGGTGCTGCAGGGAAACTCCTCGACAAATTGCTGCATAAAGTCGGTTTTTCTCGAGAAAAAGTCTACATAACGAACCTTGTTAAATGCAGACCTCCTGAAAATCGTGACCCCACATTGGAAGAAATTACTACTTGCAGCGGGTTGTATTTGAATCGTCAAGTTCAAGTTATTCGACCGAAGCTTTTGGTGATGTTAGGCAGGCACTCAGCAGCGTATATCCTTTCCAAAGCTGGAATTGAGGCGGAAAGTATCACAAGAATACACGGTAAAGTATATGGAATAGATTCATTTGGCGTTCCAGTTGTCGCTATCCCCATGTTTCATCCTGCGGCGGCGCTTTATAATCTAAAGTATAAAGGTTTGCTGGAAGAGGACTTTAAGGTTTTGAAATCTGTACTCGAAAAATATGATTCCTGATCGGTGTTAATACGCGCACGCACTAGTTCTCGATATTCATCCAGCCCAATCAGAAGTATAATCTTAATAGTTTATTTGAATATAGACGTGATATCTCTAAATGGAGAAGGCTGGCGAACATGAGTAAGATAAAGGAAGAGATACGTCGCAGAGTTCCTCGGCTTTTAATGAGCTTGGTTATGGCTATTATCTTCCTGGCAATTTTTTTGGTGGTTCCGGAGACGGTCAAAGGCATCCTCATTCCAGGTCTCGATATGGACGCTAGTTTACTAGCACGGACTATAACAATTGTCATTACAGCGATTTTTTTAATACGGGCGTTGTCCGATGCTTTGGTGCTAGGCGACATTGTAACCGACATTATTATCAGACGAATTGGGATAAAGGAGGAAAGGTCTCCAAAAAGAGCAGGTAGAGATTTCATATACATCATAGTTATCATTCTAATAGCAACTGCTGTTCTACCTGTTATGAGTGCATTAGAAGGGGACATTCGTTATTGGTTATCCACGTTCATCATATATGGCGCTCTCGGAATAATCCTTATACTAATTTATGATATTGGACGAATCCTTTACAGAATCGTTGAGCAAAAAGCCGAATCGTTTGCTGATCGTCTTTGCAAGATAGCTGAACAAGAAAAAACAGATGAATAGCATGGAGCCAACAATAATCATAATTTTCGTACTCATCTATTTGCTGACGGTTCTTCTTTCAGCTACTAAAGCCGTTCCCATGTCTATCGCGGCATTAAGTGGAGCATTGCTTACTGCATGGTTTGGGCTGCAATACGAGGTGTTCACATACTCGGAAGCCCTAGATTTTATAGATGTAAAAATTCTTGGCCTAATAATTGGCACAATGGTCGTAGTGGAAGTTGCCAAAAAAAGTGGGCTATTCCGTTTCGGAGCATTGTACGCTATCAAGTTATCGGAAGGAAACCCTGGCAGACTCTTCGTATCTATCTGTATAATGTCTGCTGTTGCTTCCATGTTTCTTAGCGATCCAACAGCGATGTTGCTCATGGCTGCGGCTACGGTGACAGTAAGTAAACTTCTTAATTATGACCCGATACCATATTTTCTTTCTGCAACTATTATGATAAATCTCGGTGGCACAAGTACGTTAATAGGCTCAACGAGCAACATGATCATCGGCGTTGCCTTAGGTCTGACCTTTACAGACTTCGTCAGCTATCTGTTACTATGCGAAGTTGCTCTGTGGGCACTAACAATTCTTGCTCTCTACATCTTTTTCAAGAAAAGATTGGGGAAGAAAAAGGCTCTTCCAGAATATAATCCTTGGCAGAGCATAGAAAATAAGAAACTTTTCTACCGATCCATCTTCATCCTTGTTCTTATGGTATTCCTCTTCCTAACATTGGAAAACTTAGGGGTCGGTCCTGAAGCAGTTGCTCTGGGCTGCGCTATTATAGCATTAGTTCTCAGCAACTCGGATCCAGCAGAAATCTTCAAAGGACTCGACTGGGAAACTGTATTTTTCATCGCTGGCTTCATGTTCATAGTGGGAGGCATACAGAGAACTGAGATTCTCAGTGTTGTATCAGAACAACTTTTCGTTTTGGTTGGCGGCAACCCATTAAACACAACTCTTACAACCTTGTGGTTCAGCGGACTTGCAAGCGCCGTAGTAAGCAATCTCGCTATTGCCTTAACATTTATACCAATAGTCGCCAAATTTTCTTCTTTGAATCCAAATCTTCGCCCACCTGTTTCATCAGCACTGGTTCTGGGAACAAATCTTGGAGGCGCCACCACGCCGCTAAGTGGTTCTGTCTGCATGATGGCCGTAGGCGCTTTAAAACGTGAAGGAATCTCAATGAGCTTCAGCGAATTTACCAAGATAGGTGTTATAACATCGCTACTTCAATTAGGTTTCTCCAGCCTTTATCTCATTTGGAGATTTGGATTAGGAGTGTAATAAATGGCTAAAGTCAAAAAATGGGTTGAATCAAGAACAAAAAAGCCCGACTCCGAATACGAAGAAGCTAAACGAGAATTTGAAATGGCAATAGGAAGACCATTCATCAACATAAGAATCGAGATTCCTAAAGGCTTTGAAGATTCGCGCGCCCAATTCCTTAGCTTAGAGACGGACAAAGATTTCCTCATGGAAGTTGAGGATCTAGTTAAGAAAAGACTTGTATACGAGAAGCGTGGCATAAAGCGTACATCATAAAATTACAAGCTGCGGGCTATAAAGGAAAGTTCTAATTCATAAATCGCTAAAGACTACCTTACGTAAGGTTTTGCACAAAAGAAATGTTTGGCACGGCGAGTTTTGGTTAGTGGAACGCTAGCTTTGTTTCTAGTACATTTCGAAAAGTGGATTATTCGAATTTCAGTGCTTCCTTCAAAGGCTTGACCGCTGAAGAGATTTCCAGAGACTACCAACGTGATTTTGACACATTTCGAAGTGTTTTCATTAATTACGATTGCGTTTTTGATGAATTCTATGATGGCGGTTCTGCTGAATTTCACCATAAGTACTTTAACGCCAACGCAGTCGATGTCGAAAATCGCTACAGGTTTTGGTTCAGCGGGAATCGTACCATTTAGCATTATCGTTGAAACATCAATATCTTCCACATCATAATCTTGAGGCAATCTGATGAAGCATGTTATCCATTTTCCTCTACTTTTCATGTTCAATTTGTGTGGGAAAATGCAAACTTTTGCTTCTGTAACAGGAATCAATACTGCTAGAATCATATCTTGAAAGTCTTCATCACCGCCTTCCCACAGATCTTCCCAGACGACAATATATCCGCCAAGTGGGTTAGGGTTGGCAAAGATCAGCGTATGGTTAAACCCATCTGGGTTACGGTGCGTTTCAGTGTAGAATAAGCCGTCAGGAGAACCTAAACACAATCCGAAGGTTTCTGTCGCCTCGAAGATCCCTATGTCTCCAGAGCTGTTGGCTCCATCAAAAATTTGATGCAGCTCACCTGATGAAGTTGGATACCAGCTTAAATTGTTTGAAGATGCATATCCAGCAATCTCTGCTAAAATCGCGATTTGATAATATCCCGCGTCAAATGTTTCATTTCCCAATTTTTGCTCAATCACGTTGATAGCATATCCATTTGCGTCGAACCATTCTTGCAAGGTCGGTTCTTCATTCGTTTCTGCCATTCCAGCCTTAGCAATTGATGTCCTTGAAACAGTCGATTTGATCTCAGTTTCAAATCCAACCACCGTTGAAACGGATACAGATAGCAAGATTAGCATAACTAGTGCAATAATCGCAAAACTTTTTGTGATTACGATTTTTCGCAAATTTATATCATCGCTATGTTCTTTCGTGTGGTAGCATAAAAGCGTAATAACTGTTTTTTTATAGAAGTTTCTTCTAGAAGTATTTTAGATTAGTATAAGACAGTTGTAAGACATTAAGTGTCTTATTTGGGGAATTATTGTAGCTGTTGCTGATGTGGAGCATGCTAAAAAACCAAAACTGCCGAATAAGCGGTTTTTGAAGAAATACAAGAGAAGGAAAGGCAAATAGAAACTATAAACCTTTAATAGTAGACTATGTGTCAAGAAATTCGCGTGTCAGTGGGCCGGTAGTTCAGCCTGGAATGAATGCCTGACTTGCACTCAGGAGGCCGTGGGTTCAAATCCCGCCCGGTCCACCTTTTTAGGTATGTAGGTTTAAGACTAGTCAAGAGTTAGACGCAGACTTTTCTAAAACTCTGAGATCACATTTGCTTTCTGTGCAATAATCTTTTCCAAATCTGAGCAGCGCGCTTTCTAGGTGAGCAAAAGATTTCCCTTTTACTTTGTTCTCTTTCCAAACCTCCTTGAGTTGTTCAAGGGCCTTTCTGGAGTCGTCTGGTTTGATGAGTTTCAGATGTCGTGCTGCTCGAATCACGGATTTTTGAAGCGGTGGATCGGCTTTAAGCCAAACGTCTCTGAGTTCACGGAGAAAAATATTAACTGTTACTGGGCCTACGCCTTTGAATTCTTCCAGCCTTTTTTCCAGTTCTTTGTAGTTGGCTGCTTTTTCGATAAGGTTAAGAATTTCTCCGTCATATTGGTCTTGTAATTGTTTGGTTATGTCTAGGAGCATGTCGGCGGTTTTATAGTCATATCGTGCGTAGCCTCCTTCGTCTAAAACTTCAACAAGCTTGTTCCAATCAGCTTTCTGAATAGCCTTAGGTGTAACGAGCCCTCGAGTCTCAAATTGTTTGTAGGTTTTTCTCGCTGTTTTAGAGGATATTCGTGCTCCAAAAAGAAGCGATGCTAGAAACCATTTGAAAATCTCCTTTTCGCGGCACGAAGCTAAATCTATGTCCAACTCTTCAGAAAAAGTTCTGGGAAACAGTGACAATAGTTTCTTCATGGTTTGCTTTTTCTGAGACAAAAGCCTTCAGCCCACCCGACTTTTATGGCTTTTTAGATTTCAAGAAGTGTTCCTGAATTGCAGTCAAGATTTTTTCAGCACATTGCTCCGCTGAAAGCCATGAAGAGTCAACCTTTACCTCTGGGTTGAAAGGTTCTTCATAAGGGGCACCTACGCCGGGTACTGTTTGAGCTTTGCCTTCTTCTGCCTTCTTGTAGATGTCACTGGGGGCTAGATAGGTGTTTTTGCGCTTTGCTTCCCGCTGCACACAAACTTCAAGGGGGCATTCGAGGTAGACTTCCATGAAATGCGGTATAGCTTGCCTTGCTTGCTCTCGGAATCGGCGGCGATTACCTGTTGCGTCAATGATGACGTTGACGCCATTTTCGGTTAACATTTTCGCAGTGAAAACTAAAGCGCCATAGACTACTTCACGCTCATTTTCGGAGTAGGTTGGTTGCGGGGTGGCGTATTTGCGTATCATGTCTATAGAAACTATTTGAGCGTAAAAGTTTAGAGCCTTCAGCTTTTTCAGCAGCAAATTGGCTATGGTGGACTTGCCACTTCCCGGCAAACCAGTGACCCAAACACACCACCCCTTCTTCAAAGTGAGTTACCCACCTTCAGAAATGACATAGAAAATATTGTCAATCTGTTGATAAATCTTAGGAATAAAGGGTACAAGCAATCTACACTCAAAGATATTGAATATATGCTTAAGCATCTGGAATGAGAGCGCATTGCTTTCACAGTTTGAGATAGGAGTTAATATCCTTCAAGTCTAATCTTTCAATCTCCAGCACGTTTCGTACAAAGTTGAAAAGCTTACTTCTCACGTGCTCTGGCAGGTTTGGATACCAAACTGGAGATGCAACGACCAAGCTCCGCCAGGCGAAGAAAGGCTGAATGACAGTTAATATCTCTTCGTCTCCGGTCTTGTCCAAGTAGTTTTTCCAGAATAGGTTGAAGAGAGTTTCAAAGGATTTCGCTAGTCGCCCGTGCGCCTGCAAGCTGTAAAACAGGTAGTTAATTGTCATGGCGCTAACATCGTCTGCTGGCTCACCCCATTCTCCTCGGCTGCGGTCGAGAACGGTGAAGTCGGTGTCTTTGTGGAAGAGTATGTTCCAAGGGTGGTAGTCTCCATGCACCTGCGCCAGTCGATGAGTAAATCTTTTCAGCTTCCACCTCCACTCCACACAGCGCTTCTCGATTTCCATCAAGTTCTTCTCGTTAATGTAATCCAAGCCAGTTGGGTAGCTGTCCATTAACCCCATTATGCACTCGCCATGGCCTATGAGGTCGCGGATTCGTCGAATGTAAAGCTCTGTTCGGCGGCTCTTAACCTGGTGAATCTCAGCTAAATATTCAGAGAGGGCTCTGCAGCGCTCCAAATCTAACGGACCGAGTTGCTTGAACATTTTTAGCCTGTCCAAGTCTTCGTGGTAGAGCTTGCCTTCCACAAATTCTGTCACAATAAAGAATTCGTCGCAGTCGCCAAGGGACTTCAAGCTTCGTCTTTTTGTAAAGGCACCAGCATCCACCGAGTGTACATGCTTAGGCAGTTTGTTGAAGGCGGAATGTTGCCAAAGTATAATCCCAGCGCGGTCGCTGAAATGGTCATGGCTAAAACCACTGCCGGGGCGCATCGTTTCCAAAACAATCTTTTTCATGCGGCCACCAATGTTTAGGACGATGAGGTAAGGAATCCCATAGCCGAAGCCTTTCAAGCCGCATTCTTTATCCTTTTCTAGATCATTCCGCTTCTTTTCTTTACCTAGCTCATCAACATAAACCACATCAACATCTTCGCCGAACAGTGACGAAAGATATGCCTCTAAACTCTCTTGTAGAACCACAACTCTTTCTTTTTCAGTCGTTGTCATACATGCCAAATCCAAATAGTTCTTTCAACTCATCCCAAGTATACGCCAATATAGTAATAAACACGCTTTAGTAAATAAGCCAATGTAATCCGCCAAACGGCGCAAATCTACCTAATCCCAACAGGGAATTAGACACTATAACACTTGTTAAACGTGCTTCAATGAGGCAGATCACGCCTACTTGTAGCAGAAGCAACAGTTCATCAAGAAACCTAGCTGTGCTAACTTCACGCTTGATGAAAAGAAGCACTCCAGCCACTCCAACTAAAATGCCTAAATAAATGAAAACATAAAGGTGAAGCAGACCTTTTTAAGCAAAATAGGACGCAAACAGCCCAACTTCATACAGATAGAGGGAATAACCTCGCCAAGCAGCAAAGAACGTGGATAACACGTCTAGAATGTCCAAGACAGGCAAGATAAGAATCACACGATCTAGCCTGCTTAGCTTCATTAACCTCAAAGTTCTTCTAAAGCTTCACCAACTTTAATAACATTTCATCTAGAAAAGTTGTAAAACAGGAGAGTGTCTATGAATTCGATTATAGAATGTGGAACAATAGTCACTATAAGCCACAAAGGCACGATAAAAAACGGCTCAATAATTATCGAAGATGACAAAATAGTCGAAATAGGAAAAACCGACAAACTGAAGCCAAAGTATCGACGCTACAGAAAAATCAACGCAAAGAACAAGGTTGTCATTCCAGGCCTAATCAACACGCACCATCACGCTGCTATGAGCATCCTAAGAGGCTACGCAGACGATTTGAACCTCAAAACATGGCTGGAAAAATGGGTATGGCCCATCGAAAAACACATGACAAGCCAGGACATCTACGCAGGCGCCTTACTCACCGCCATCGAATCCATCAGGGGCGGCACAACAACAATCAACACAATGTATCACTATACTGACGAATACAACGAAGCACGAGCCTTCGCTGAAACAGGTTTGCGTGGCGTCGTGGGACATGCCTGTTTTTCGTGGCGAAAAAAACAAGATAGAACGACTCTGGATTCTTTGACTAGAACATGGCACAACAAAAAAGATGGTCTTATACGAATCAGCATAGGCCCTCACTCCCCTTACACAGTAGGTCCAGACTATATGAAAGAGCTGAGAGCGTTTACGCAAGAGCTGAACCGAAAACGATGCTCACAAAATTCGCCTATAATCTGGCACATTCACGTGGCTGAAACAGCCGATGAGCCGGAAAAGATTAGAAAAGCTTTCAACGTAGCTGTCAAAGGGGGAGTGGTAGAATATCTTGATGCTTTAGGCGTTCTTTCCCACGATGTAGTGGCGGCTCACTGCGTCCACCTCACAAGAAGAGATATGGCGATTTTGAATAAAAGACAGGTAAAAGTCGCTCACAACCCCGTTTCGAACCTAAAGCTCGCCTCAGGCATAAGTCCAGTAACACAGCTCCTGGAGAAAGGCGTTACGGTAAGCCTCGGTACAGACAGTTCATGCTCCAACAACAGCTCCGACATGTTTGAAGTTATGAAGATTGCAGCTTTGCTCCATAAGGGAGTAAGCAGAGACCCAACGGTGTTGTCTGCTGAACAAATCTTGCGTATGGCAACCATTAATGGCGCTAAAGCAATAAGTTGGGACAAAGAAGTTGGCTCGATAGAGGTCGGTAAAAAGGCGGACTTGGCCATAGTTGACTTCAAAAAGCCTCATCTAATGCCAGTATACAACGAGACAAGCCACCTTGTTTACTCAGTCAAAAGTGCAGATGTGGACACTGTAATCATAAATGGTAAAATCGTGATGGAAAATAGGAAAATCAAAACTGTGAATGTAAATAAGGTTATGGAGCTTGCAGAAAAGACAAAGCGTAGTCTCTTAGAACGTTTGAAATAAAAGCCTTTAAGGTATCCATCTTAAATAACTGATAGTTAACAACGTGATAGAGCAGTGGAAATCATGCCAGAATTCAAAGTCAAAGACCCAAGTCTTGCTCCGAAAGGAGCCTCTCTAACGGAATGGGCTTCAATGCATATGCCTGTGCTGAATCAAATTAAACAACGATTTGAGAAGGAAAAACCTCTTGAAGGCATACGATTAGGAGCCTCTCTCCACGTAACAAAAGAAACCGCCGTTCTCATAGACACTCTCATGGCAGGCGGCGCAGACATAGCTCTGTGCGGCTCGAACCCCTTGTCTACTCAGGATGAAGTTGCAGCAGCTTTGGCTGAAAAAGGCATAAGTGTCTATGCTTGGAGAGGTCAAACAACCGAAGAATACTATCGGTGCGTTGAAAAAGTCATAGATCACAACCCCTTCATAACCGTAGATGACGGCGCCGATTTAGTCGGCACAATTCACTCTAAAAGAACTGAAATCATACCAGATATCAAAGGTGGAACCGAAGAAACAACAACTGGGGTTGTGCGGTTGCGAGCAATGGCACAGAGTGGAGCACTAGAGTATCCGATAATAGCTGTGAATGACGCTTATACAAAATATCTTTTTGACAACCGCTATGGTACAGGTCAAAGTACACTCGATGGCATCCTCAGAGCCACCAGCATTCTACTTGCTGGCAAAAACTTTGTCATAGCTGGGTATGGATGGTGTGGACGCGGGCTAGCATTGAGAGCTAAAGGCATGGGCGCTAACGTAATCGTAACAGAGACAGATGCGACAAAAGCCTTAGAGGCTGTCATGGATGGCTTTCGGGTGATGCCCATGGGAAAGGCTGCAGAAATAGGCGACATCTTCGTCACAGTCACAGGAAACGTAAGCATAATACGCAAAGAACACATGGAGAAAATGAAAGACGGTGCAATACTTGCTAATAGTGGCCACTTCAACGTAGAAATAAACATCCCGGAACTAGAAGGCATAACGGTTGCACAGAGGACAATTCGACCAAACCTGAAAGAGTACCAGTTGCAGGATGGAAGAAAACTGTATTTGCTTGGCGAAGGAAGGTTAATCAACCTTGCCGCCGCAGAAGGTCATCCCTCAGAAGTCATGGACATGTCTTTCGCAAACCAAGCCCTCTGTATAGAGCATCTAGTCAAAGAACCTAAACTAGAGTCAAAAGTCTACAGTGTTCCAAATGGAATAGATAGGCTTGTTGCTAACCTTAAACTGAGGGCCATGAATGTTGAGATGGACCGGCTGACAGAAGAACAGAAAGAGTATCTAGCCAGCTGGAAAACTGGAACAATCTAAATCAATAACAAAGCTTATAACAACAACATGCCTAAAAAGGCTACAAAGTGGTGATAACATGGTTGGTAAAGATCAAGGAATTGGCGGCTTAATTTTCCTTGTATGCGCTATCGTTGCAATCGGCTATACCCTAGGACTCTTTTGGCTAGGAGAGCCACTTGGCGGCACACAAGACGCTTGGACGCTGTCTTTTTGGCTCATAGCAATGCCCGTGTACCTCGCGTTCATACTCATTCTCGGCATAGGTGCTTGGATAGGTTGGACAATGGCTACTACTCCACCGCCGAAACCAATTGAAGAACTCGAAGTTGAAGAAAAGAAAGAAGAAGAACAAAAAGAAGAGTAAGCCCGCTAGCAAAACGCTTTTTTCTCTCTTATTTCATAAAAAAAGTCAATAGGTGATGTGCTGTGTGTAATACTAAGGCTTTAGTGTTGTGCGGAGGAGAAGGAAAAAGGCTTAGACCAATCACCTATTATCTTCAAAAAACCATGATCCCGATAGGTTATACACAACGACCCATTCTCGAGTATATAGTCCGCCTTCTCAAATTTCACGGTATAACCGACATTGCCTTCTTGGTGAATCACAAAGCTGAACAGATTAAGAACTATTTCAGCGAGGGGTCAAGGTTTGAAGTAAGGATACGTTATGTTTATGACAGTCAATTGCTAAAGGGAACAGGCGGTTCAGTACTCAATGCCTACAAGCAAGAAGCCTTTAATGAAAAGGACACAGTACTTGTTTACTATGGAGATATTATCACAAACATGAACTTGAAAGACTTAATTAGTTTCCATAAGAGAAAGCAGGCAATGGCGACTGTGGCACTTGCCTCTGGGTTTGAAGTAAGGGTTGGCTTAGCCAACCTTGAAAAAGACGGTAAAATTCAAAGATTCATTGAAAAGCCCAAATTAGAAAAACCTGTAAGTATCGGCATCTTGGCCTTTAAAGGCGCGTCTTTGAAGGCTGCGCAAAAATTGGTTGAAGAGAAACGAACAGTGGATTTGATGGGAGATGTGATTCCTCATTTGATAAAGATGGGTAAGCCTGTATATGGGTTTGTGTCCGACGCTTTTTGGTTTGATGTCGGCAGCATCGAAGCTTACGAAAAGCTGGACAGAGAGAAAGTAAAAGATGCTATGTCTTTTTTGCTTTAAGCTCTTTTGTTATTTGAGTATAGGTTATAAAAGAAACTTTGGAGAATATAGTTTTCGGAGAGGTTGCTGTGACTGGCTCTAATTTAGTTCTGCCTTATGCTACAGGAGATAGCGGCAGAAAGACATGTTTTTCTGAGGCTATGGAAGTTGCGGCACTCATTTGCATTACTGAAGCAGAGCGGAAAAAGAAGCAGGGACTTCTTGGAGGAGCAGCAGAAACTCTTACCTTTCTCTCCAAACTTTATTATCCTCTTTGGGCAATTCCTTGGGAAAAAAACTGCTTGCTGATAGATGGAATGGGAACCGTTTCAGACAATATCCTATACTTTAAACCGCCTGACGTGGAAGCTTTTATTGAGCATTTAAGGAGAAGTGCTACAGTTCAAGAATTATATCACAGCACTTTAAGAAGCCACCGTGAAACTTTTTCTGGATTCACCTCCCAAACAGAAATTCCCATAGAGGGATTCATTACAGAGAAAGAACTGTTATCCGACATGCTAGCATTCATAAAAAACAGCCCAGCAAAGATTACCAGTTCAGACTTAAAGCCCACTTCATCAATACAACCCAAAATTGACAAGGAAAACGCGGCTAAAATTAGCGAAAAAGTTCTGGGCCACTACAGCAAGCTCCAGTCGGAAATAAAAGGTTTGCAATTTGCAATTGACACCGTGAGCGAAGAAACGAAGACACATGTTGACAAGCTTCGGCAAGAATTAGAGCAAATTCGAGAAAAATATGAAGACAAGATTTCTACCGTTAGGACAGAGGTCGAGAAGAGAAAAGAAGAATTGGAAAAAGAGCGGGACAAGAAAATAGAAAAAATAACTGTAGCTAACGAAAAAGAAGCAAATGTAAGGCTTACAGAACGTAAAAAATGGGAGCGAGAACTACTAAGACTTGAACAAAACAAAAGCGAATATGAAAAAAGGAAGGAGATGCGGAAGCGGAAAAACGACGAAATTGGGGAGGCCCGATGGGATGCCAGACTTCGAGATGTTCAAAATCGAATTTCAACCGTGAAGGGAAAAATTAAGGCTCTCTCAGAGTTTATCAATCGAAGCAACAAAGAAGCAGAAAAAACAACAAAGAATCTGCACGGGACCTACCGGAAGTTAATAGACGAAGAAAATTGGAAAATCATAGATTTGGAAAATCTACGTGACTCAGAGGTTGAGAAGAAGGGAAAAGAGATAGAGACGCTGCAGCGAGAAACACTGACCATCACAGATAAAATTGAGAGACTAATCGAACAGAAAAGAGAGCGTTGCTCAATTCTTAAAGAAGCTACCATTCCTTGGAAAACTGAAAACCTCACTTTGATTCATGTACCCTTCTACTTAATTCAATACGCAGCTGAGAAAAAGAAAAGATACTGTCTTCGCCCACCTGTTGTTGCAAGAGGGCGCGAGGGAGTTGCGATGAAGATTCGCTCGTTCGTGAAAAAAGCAAATATTAACACCCTTCTGAAACCCCGCTCCAAAGCCCTAGAGAAAATGCTGAACTCTCTTGAAGAGAAGCTAAAAAGCGACAAGGGAGTTAAAAGAAAACTAGACCAACTTGGCACGTCACACAACCTGTTAACGTCTGCAGACTTTAAAGAAAAAGTGAAAAAAGGCATAGAAGAGCTTGAAGTTGAAGGTTGGATCAAGCCAGAAGAAAAAGCATCCATAATGAACACCCTTTCAGCAAACTAATCCCCTTGCGAATAATTAAAAATGGGAAAACCAACTTCTTTCGGCGAGTTGAGAAAAATGCGAAACAACAAAGTTGTTGACCGTAAACTCCTGCTTAAACGTGTATTTTCAAGAAGCAAGCTTTTCCAAATAGGAAAAGCGCTAGGCGTTCCCTATTTTATCAATTTTCATAGCGAATGGGACATGGACTATGACAGAGCAGCTTTTGAAATTGCTTCCAATATAAGCGATGTGCAGCTCGAGAAAGTTTTCAGCAATTATGAACCCCGTAGATGGGAAGTTTTCAGAGGTCAATATTATACATTTGAGAATGGTAAATTTCGACTTGAGGGCTATTGGAAAACAATTCAAGCAGCGATTGCTCAGGCCAAGAAAAAATTCGGAAAAAACTGCATTGCTGTTTTGAAGTGTCTGGTGAATTCTGGGAAGGGTTGCAGCCTTAAAGAGATTAGACAGAATCTTCCAGAAAGCGCGGATCCTTCCCCAATTTTATCGGATTTAGAGAAGCTGAAGGTTATAGTGACTTCTTATAGGAGCAAAGATTTTCAGGAGTGGACAGTGTTGGAAGAAACCTCTCCGATAATCCAGTTAGAGTTGGGGTTAGCTCCTAGGGAGGCTAGAAAAGCAGCTTTCGTCGTCAATGTTCCTGCAAAAGCTGACATAATAGATGAAGAACGCCAAATTGTCGGGGAGATGGACAGGGAGTTGGACGATTACTTAAATGACTTGTTCAAATATCGAGTTGATGAGGCGGTTAGGTTTGGCAAATCTTTTTCTATCTCTCGCCTGGCCGGCTATCTGAAGGATCTTTTTGGTCCAGTTCTCTATTTTGATAGTTTACTTAGCATCACTCAACAATACGGGTTGGCTGATGTTGAGATTGTTCATAGTGAGGGTCGAACTGGGATGCGAACAGGGTGGAATCTTTCTCTTTTCGGTGAACCAGGCACTGGTAAGAGCTTTTCAGTTAGGGACATGATTCTTGGGAAGCTTGATGCTAAAATCCCACCTCACGGAATTCCAGGACGCAACCGTTACGCTGGAGGTATGACACCCGCCAGGTTCATTCGCATAGGTCAAGCTTACTCTGGAAGAGTTTTTAATTTTATTATTCCTGAATTTAATGACTGGTTTAAATACAAAGGCATGGTAGAGCTATTGAAACTTGCCATGGAACGAGGTGAAATTAAATACGAGACGCATCGCGAAGTCATTGGTCCTTATCGTTTCCACAGTTTCTTCAGCGTAAACTATAATGTAGCAGCGTTTGGCAGAGGTTATGAGCTGACTATTCAAGACCCAAACTTCAACGCAATCGAAGACCGCATGCTTTGTCGCCTACATAGACTTACTAAGCAGCGTTTTGTAGAAATTGCAGAAAGTCAAATGCGGTTGGTCTTTGGAGAAATCGACATTGAAGAAGGAGCACAACAGATACGGGACCATTTGTCGCTGGTTTATGCGGCTGAAACCAAACATCCTTTGGCACAGGGTAAATTTTCGCCAAAACCTGTTATGCTTACTCCAAAAGCTCAAGAGATGTTGATGAGAGCTAGAAAAGCCATCTTAGCGGAAATTCCGCGAAAGGTTGTTCGTTTTTCTGCTAGATTGGAAGACCGTGCTATCCGTTTTGCCTGTGCCGCTTCGCTTCTCAGCTATTTTCAGTCAGATCTCGACTTCATTCCTGTTAGTGAAGACGCTTTGAAGTACGCTATTCAGCTTTATGTAGAAGAAGCCTCAGTAAGGTCGCAGGAAGAGTTTGTACCTGAATCTGTTTTGGGGAAACTTGCTTTAGGATAGGGGCTGTCTCAAAATAGTTTTTGGCACAATCTTCCTGGCCAGCTTCAGAAAATCATCCGTATCTTTCGGAGAAAAAGACTTGACATTTTTGAATTTCGGGTCCAACGTTTTAACATCTTCTTTGAAGCTTTGAAGGACGTATCTTTTACTGCCCTTAATTCTGCTACAAATTTGTTTAATGTCGTTCTTGCTGTGAATTGTAGGAACCAATGTTGTACGAAACTCGTAATCTATAATATTTTTTAACAAAATTTCAACTGTTCTTTCTACTTCAGTTAGCAGCTTTTCCGCGTTGACGCCGGCTGCATTCGAGTAACTCTCTACACTCAGAGGTGCCTTAACATCCATAGCAATGTAATCCACAAGTTTGTGTTCAATCAACTCTTGCACCATCGCAGAGTTTGTACCATTAGTGTCCAGCTTGACCCCTAAGCCCAATTCTTTGATACGTCTACATAGAGTTGGAAGTTCATTGTGGATCGTTGGTTCGCCTCCAGTTATGGCCACTCCGTCCAGCCAACCCTTGTTTTTCGTCAGGTATTGCTCGATTTCTTCGTAGGGAATTGTTTGCATTCCTTCTGGGTTAAGAACAAGACTGAGGTTGTAGCAGAAGGGGCAGCGAAAGTTGCAGTGAGGCAAGAATATGACTGCTGAGACTTTTCCATCCCAATCTACAAGGCTGAGGTCGATGAACCCTTTAATTTCTGGCAGCTTCATTTGGCTAACCGTTTCTTCACTTCGGTTTCCAACTCTTCTCTAGAAAGCAATTTTCCGCGAGTTATGACTTCGTCATCTATGGCTATGCTTGGCGTGCTCATAATCTGATACATAAGTCCGTCTAGTTGACCATCTGGGGTACTTATGTCCACTGTTTCATATTTCAATCCATGTTTTTGCGCAATTTCCTGAGAAATCTTTTTAGCAGCAGGACAATTTTTGCAGGTTGGCAAAGTAAAGACTTTCAACTCCATATCAAACTTCCTCCTTTCTAAACACATGTGTTGTTAGAAAATAAGAGTCTTAGCTTTTTCTGTTTGAAAGACTAGATGTACGAGATTTCTCCGGAAATTTACTCGCCAGCAAATGCCAGCCAGAAATAGAAAATGCATCAAAACGCATCAACCCTTCCTTCCTATACATAAACAACATGTCTGCCTGCTATCTCCATCCATTAGGCTAAGTTTAATCTAGACATATAGAGGTCAAAACCTTATTATGGTGTCTAAACCAAAGAAGCTTTATTCGTTAAACGTCTAGTTCTGTTTCTTGAGTTACGTTGCTTGTAAGAATCGTGCGCAGTCTAACGCCTGAAGAAGTTCATAATGGAATTCGCATATTCGAGGAACAACATGGCTTATCTTTTGAAGAATTCGAAGACCGATTTATCAAAAAGAAGAGACCAAGGCATCTGTTGAGTGTTTATCTTGAGTGGGCAGGTTTGGTTGATGCTTACAGAGGCTATGAGGAGGAGGGTGAACTTGGCTACATCGTAGAAGAGGTGCGAGATTTTGATTCTAAGCGGTTAGCTTCACTAACTTCGAAACGCGTAGAGCTGCTGAATCATCTTGCCAATACACGTGTAGAATCTATAAATGAGCTGGCACATAAAATCAAACGTGACATTAAGAATGTTTATGAGGACTTGCTTGCTTTGAAGGAGTTGGGGCGTCTCAAGTTAAGACGAATGGGAAAACGTAATGTTGTGCCCGAAACTTTGGTTGAAGAGATAGCTTTTTTGATACGGTGATTTTGGCAGGGGATTTTGTTTTAAATGTCGAGGATGAGCTTTACTGTGGTTTTGTTGGGCTTTTTGGTAATTTCCATTCTGTGATACGTTACGGCTTTGACTCCGACTTTTTGTGGGTGTTTCTTGGGATTAAATGTTTCACCTTGAATCTTGGCCTCTAGCCTGAAGCCTTTCTCTGTTCTTTTTATAGGTTCGATTTTAAATTTGGAGTATAACATTTCTGTCGTGTCGAATTTGACTAGAAGTGTTTCCAGCCAATTGTAGAGCAGTGCTTTTTCGTCGAACCCTTCAACTTCTACCGTTTCTTCAAGCTTTGGCTTTACTTCCTCTGTTTCAGTCATTGTTTCGAAGGTTGCAAGTGCTGCGTTTTCAAAGGCTTCTTCCAAGGTTTTGCCATAGGCTGCGATGTAAACGTCTGCTCGATGTTCGAGAAACTTGAATTTCGTCTTTTTAGACAACAAACTTTTTCCCTTAAGCAATGAATAGTTAACGGATTATTTTGCCTTTGCTCGGTTTTTATGGTTGCGTCGCGCGCGCGCATTTTCTAACTTCGTCTTCTCTACCCGTAACTCCGCAGGCATTGGAAAGCTTCTCCAAAGCGTCTGTAAGTTTCACTTATTCTTTCCCTCTTTAGACTGTTATTTAGCACAGAACTAAGAAATAAGCGTAAAGGCTATCTAGAAAAGCAGAGGCTATGGTTTGAAGGAAATTAACGTTCAAAATATTTTGGTGATAGGCATCGACGCCGCTGCACTGGCCACTTCAGCAAAGATGGCAGGATACAACGTTTTTGCTGTAGACTATTTTGGAGATCAAGATCTTAAACGAGCATGCAAAGATAATCTATCGATTATTGCGCAAAAACCTGGAAAATCTTGTAAGCGCCTTGAGACGAATTTTTCTCCAAACGCGCTTTTAAGTCTAACAAAGAAGCTTCTTGCAACTCATCGAATAAACGCTGTTTTGTTAGCTTCAGGTCTGGAAGACTCGTTTCAGCCCTTAGCGAAACTCAACGATCTGATTCCCATAATTGGAAACAATCCTAAAATAATTAAAAAAGTGCGTGACAAAATGCAATTTTTCCATGAACTTAAGAAAATCGCCATACCTTATCCCGAAACTGCGTTGGCAAGAAATCCTGATGAAGGGAAGCGTGCGGCTAAAGATATTGGTTATCCTGTCATGGTGAAGCCTTTAGCAGGTTTCGGAGGTGTTGGAATCAGAAAGGTAAAAGATAGAGACGAGCTAGGCAAGGTTTTTCCACAAGTTGTTTCATTATCCCGAGGAGTTTTGATTCAAGAGTTTGTGTCTGGTATGGATGCTAGTGTGTCGTTTCTCTCGTCCAAGAAAGCGGCTGTGGTTTTGACTTTAAATGAACAATTATTGGGAATCCAAGGAGTTGGTCAAAAAGAACCATTTGGCTACTGTGGAAATATTGCTCCGGCTTCAGCAAGTGAAGCGCTTATGGATATGTGTAAAGACACTGTACAAAAAATTGCCTCGCACTTTAGCCTTACGGGGTCAAACGGTGTAGATTTGGTGATTTCCAAAGATGGTATACCCTATGTTGTTGAAGTAAACCCCCGCTTTCAAGGAACCCTAGAGTGCCTTGAACGTATTCTTGAAATAAATTTAGTTAATGCCCACATAGAAGCCTGTGTTGAAGGAATTCTTCCACTTATCAGTGAGGGAAGACCAGCAACCTCGTGTGTTAGACTCATCTTATATGCTCAGCGACGTTCAATAATCCCCTGCCTTACAGATCTTGCAGAAGCCAGAGACATCCCACTTCCAGGGGTTATCATAGAGGAAGGAGAACCACTCTGCTCTATTGTAGTTGAAGAAAAAACGAGAAGTTCTGCTTTGAGAAAATCAATGATGCTGGCTGATCTTATCTATGGGATTGTAAAGCCACAGTTTCAGTGATGGATCAGCAAACCTGCTTTTCTTAGTGTTTCGAGTAAAGGATGTCCAATTGCTACAGTAGCCATGGCGGATAGCGCCACCTTTATGGGAGTGATGACAGCGCCGCTACCCCAGATATACTGTAAATCTTCAACATTCCACCCATAAAAGAGCCTGTAAGTTTGACATGGAATAAGAATGAAAATTCGAAATAAAACGTCGGCCTCGAGGCCAACAAAAGCTATGACAGCAAGAACAATTGGCAACCTTGTAGATTCGTGTTTCCATAAGCCTTTCTGAATTAGGAAAATCACTGCGAGAAGAATGGCAAATGCAATATATGTGTCCCACATTCCCCAAAAGGGAAGTTGCCAAGCAACAGGTGTAAGGAAGTAAGCTGCAAATAAGATTGTGTAGTAACCTAGCACGGGTTTCCATTTTCCTCTAAACAGCAGTGCTGAAACAGCTGCTCCGATCGGAGCGCCCATTGTAAAAAGGAATTCGTACGCGTCTATGAAGTATATGTAATGTCCAATCATAACTCCGATTGAGGTGGCTGCAAATCCTAACAGTGGTCCAAGTATGATTCCTGTAAGGGGCTCCATTAGAAAGTTCCAACTGGACCAGATGCCGGAAGAGGGCAGACCCCCAAAAGAGTCAGTAATAACACTTAGGGCTGCAAAAACTGCCACAATAGCCACTGTTTGGGCTTTGGTGATTTTTCTTTTCTGCATGGCTAGTTGCAGTCAATGTTGGCAAGTTTCTTTTATTGTTTTGCGTATAGTAGATGGGAGAGATTACTATGTATGTAGTTTATCATGAACGATACGAAGAAGTCTACGCCTCAGACCCTGCAGCATCTCCAGGCAGAATTGAGTGTATCAGAAAAGAACTGGAAGATCTCTTCCAATTCGTCAAACCCGTATCTGCTAGCGAAGCTGATTTGCGGCTGGTGCATTCGCAAAACCACATTAGCTGGGTAAAACAGCAAGGCTTGACCTATGAAATTGCTGTCTTGGCTGTTGGAGGAGCGTTGAAAGCTTCTGAACTTGCTATGCGGGGAGAACCATCCTTTGGCTTAATTAGGCCTCCGGGGCATCACGCAAGTTCAGATTCCTGCTGGGGTTTCTGTTATTTCAATAATATCGCTGTTGCGATTGAAAAACTGAGGAGGGAAGGTGTTGTTAAGAAAGCTCTGATTGTGGATATCGACTTGCACTTTGGGGATGGTACGAACAATTTTTTCGCATCGGTGCCTGAAGTTGAGTATCATCACGTTGAAGGCGATAAAAGGGCGAGTTTTGTGAGTGATTTGGAACACTTCCTTGCTTCTCAGCAAATCTGTGATGTGGTCGCTGTCTCCGCGGGTTTCGACGGACATGAGCTTGATTGGGGCGGTTTGCTAAAAACTGAAGACTATAGAGTCATTGGAAGGATTGTGAAGGAATATGCTGACGAAAAATGTGGTGGGAACATGTTTGCTGTTTTAGAAGGTGGCTATAACCAAAGCGTTCTCGGACGGAACGTCAAAGCCTTACTTTTGGGCTTGGAATAGCTTTTTTCTCATTATTCAGCATTTCTCTCAAAGCTCGAGCGAAAGCAGCTTTATAAGCTGTTTTGGCGTGTAGACAATGTTTGGTGGAACTACTAGTGATATGGGTGTACACAGTCACAGAATCAAATGAATTACAAGCTAGAGACGCTAGTTCTCTACAAGAATTGCAAAGCCTTAGTAGAGAAGTTGATTGGCTCTGGATAGATTGTATGGATCTTGGCGACAAAGAGTTTGAGGTCATTGGCGGATTGGTTGAAGAAACTAAGGTTATTAATGATATTAAGGAGCAAAAGATTTTTTCACGACCCGAGAGAGTCAACAATTACCTCATGTTTTCAGTTCCTCACGTTGTGTTTATAGATGAACTGAAAACGTTTCCCATTTACGTTTTTATGAAAGAAGGTATGTTCTTAACTGTAAGAAATAAGCATTCTTCCAAGCCTGTTAAGAATGCGTTTAAAACCTTTGAGGATTGTGTTGGAAAAGTTTGTGAAGGATCCACTAATTCCTCTTTTATCCTTAGTAGGCTGTTCCACGAGATAAGTAATGAAAATCTGGACGTGGTGATGGCTCTGAGAGAGAATATTGATAAGATAGAAGAGAGGGCACTTGCGAGTCCAGGGGATAAAAGAATCAGTCGTTCGGTTTTTGTAATGAAGAGAGAGATATCCGCTCTCGAAAGAATCTTATGGTCTCAAAGAGAGTTAATGCTTAGCATAAGAGAAGGTGTAGTCCTTATTGTTAAGCCTTCTGAGGAAATCAGAGCGACTCTGAGCCATGCAGTCAATAACATTTCGCGTGAGCTTTCTCTTCTCGACTCTGATAATAATGCTTTAGACAGTGTTCTCAGCCTGCAAGATTTGGGTATGATACATAAAGTTGAAAGAAATCTAATCTACCTTACTTTAATTGCCTTGGTTGTGAGTGTCCTTCTAATTCTCTTAGAAATTGATATAATTAATCTTTTATCAAGATGAATCTGGAACATCCCACAAGAAACAGGTTATGAAACTAATAGCGCAAAATATATAGAGAGCTCCTTTCTCTTAGAGAAAAGTCCAGTAGAAGGCGATAGAACGAAAGCAAAACTATTGTGTGTAGCCAAACGCTATCTGAAAAATGCTGTGGCTTTTAGGAGCGAATGGTTCTATAACCTCAATCATTGTCTATCCACTCTTGATTATACTCATATGGTTTATCGCAAAGGGTTCAAAACTCTTAGCATCATATTTGCTTTTCCGCCAACTGCTTGGGACAAAATACTCGTTACTGTTAGGTTTAGGCCTTAGCGTAAGGTTCAGCACGAGCTTAATCGTAACATATGTCTTGCTCAATTCTGGACTGATTTCATTGGCTTTATGCTCAGCACTTATCGCCACCGCGATATTCATGAAACCTGTAATTCTAAGCGTATACTCATGGGTCTTATCTAAAGGAAAACCTCCATAGATTGTCTGAGCTTCAATAGTTTTGCAGTCCACACACAAATAAAATCAAAGGCTTTTAAGCTGATGATATGGCGCCGGGAATGGGATTCGAACCCATGCGGCCCAGAAGGGCCACAGGCTTTCAAGGCCTGCGCATTATCCGCTCTGCCATCCCGGCTTGTGAAACATACAGTGGTTTACTCAAGAATAAAATATTAACCTAGCCCCCAACTTTGCTTTAATAATAGAAAGAGTCTAATGCCTAGTCATATTCGATGTCTATTAACTGCCTACTAGAAGCCTATAGTGCACGGCTTGATCCAAGGGTGATACACACGTAATTTTATATGGTCGCCAACGCTTTTTTCCTTTTCCTCTTTTTCCTTGCAACTACACCCTCTTCAATAAAGCTGGAACTACGTAGCTCATGCATGTACCACCCTCTAGCCCGCGAGAAATAGGTTCCTGCCGCTAACCCGAATACCATTAACGCTAACCCGCTCAGCGTCAATGCCAACCCCAATACACATCCAGGTGCGGTCGAAAACCCAACGGGCACAAATAAGATCCAATTAACCAATTCTGCCACAGCTAACGTCTCCAAAATTCCGCCGATAAATAAAACACTTCCCGCAATAAACATTAAATAAGCTGACATCTCGTCATGCCTAGATTCTGCAGCTCTCTCACGTAGATAATCGCGAATCGACAACGTCGACCCCATATAGAAGCAATAACGAAAAATATGTAAATGTTATGATAGGTCACTAAAGATTTACAATCTATATAACAAAAGAAAACTGCATACATGTACAACAACAACACGGAAACGTTTATTAAATCTTAAGTTTTACTATATGCTTAACTGGTGTCTCCTTTGTCAAAGCTTATTTCAATGCAATACACGGAGAATGTTGAAAGTGGAAATAATGACAGTTGCTGCGAAGCCTGCGGACGGATGTTTGGAAATCCCATCCAACTGACCAATCTTTCAGCAATACCTATGCAAACATATAACGCTTGTCCATTCTGTTTCTCTAAACTGGAACTTGACAATTTTGAAGTGTTAGCTTCAAGAGATGCAGGCAACACCCATGAAGAAACTCAGAAAAATACGGAAAGCTCTGCACAGTCAGAATGTCCGCATTACCTTGGATATTTGAAAAAACGCCCAAAAAACACGCCAATTCCAGACTCTTGTTTGGTCTGTCAAAAAATGATACAGTGCATACTCCATTAGCTGGAAGAATACTCACGCAATTCGTCTTATCTAATAATATTCAAAATCAATATTCTATTTCATGAATTACCCTTCATAAGCTATTTATCTTTTACAGAGATTGTTATTGCTGGGATTAAATATGGCAATTGCGAGAATCAGCGTTAAAGATGAGAATGAGCTGCAGAAAATAGTCGCACATGACGTAAGTGCTGTCGAAAAGGGACTGACAATGATTTGCAGTAACATGCCAATAGATTCAAAAGTAAATATCGATGTACTGTGCCACGATGAAGATGGACAACTGGTCATTGTCAAACTAAGTACGAAAGAGAACGATAACATGTTTTTTGACGGTTTGAAAATCTTGGCCTACGTCAACAACGTGAAACCCTTGCTGAAGTTTTCCTACAAGGACTATAAAATAAATGATACAAAGTCACCAAGGCTAGTCTTTTTAGCGCCTTCGTTTTCAACACAATTAGTCGACGTAGTTAGTCAGATGCAAGGAATCCAGATGGATCTCTACACGTGGGAGTACTTCGAATTTGATGATAAAAGAGCCTTACATCTTGAGCCAGCATGGTTAAGCGAGGCAACGAAATCAAGGCCACGAAGAACCAAGCCGGAAAAGCCCCGGCCGCTAAAAGCTGTTGAGGAGCCTGAAAAGGAACCTGAGAAGGTAACAGAAGAGGTTGTAATGCCTCCAGAAGAAGTAAAGCCAAAGTCGCCTAAGAAAGAATACAAAGAACGAGCGAAAAAGAAGTCGATTTTCTCGATCTGAGTCTGCTTTCATCATCCACCATCAATTTTTTCTAGCTTTTTCCATTATTTAGCTGAAGCGCAAAATAGAAATTCATTTTCGATCCAATTATTAAGCGAAACTCTAATTGATACATTAAGGTGATGTAAGTGGATGCAAAATTGTATGTTGACGAAGAAGAAATCCCACTCAATGAATTTGTAAAGAAATTGTTTAGCGGAATGGTTGCAGGTGCCGTCATGTCACTAAGAGACATAGAAAAAAAGTGGAAGCGGATTCGAATTGAAGTAACAAGATAGACATTAATAGCCTCGAGTTTGTCGAGGAAATCTGCTGCTTAGCGATTTTTCAAAGAGCTTGTTAACTGATGAAGGAATAAACTATGTTTTAAGGAATGCAGATTTCTGTTCTGTATTTGTGTTGGACATGTCGACAAAAAGGTTTATTAAATATTCAGATTCATGATATGTTGACTTGCAATATTTATTCAAGATGTCTGAAAAGGGAAAATCATAATGCGGGGTTTAGCAGTTTTCGTTGTGTTTTTCGCCATTTTCTTAGCATCATCACTTGCAATTCCTTCTCCATTGTTCCCTGGAAATGTTGTTTGTTTTTTCTTTGGAATTTCGGATTTAAATTATATTTCTCTTGTCAACGCTGTGGTAAATGGAATTTTTTATGGGTTTATTGCTTGGATTGTTTTTAGTTTGAGCTTTAGATGGGTAGAACGTTCCCTTTGTAAGAAAAGGTCTGCAAAGAAGAAAAAGTAGTTTTTCATAAAGAAGTGAATCCGGTTATGTGGATGATGCTTCCGCAATTGATACATTTTATTACAAGTTCTTCTAGTTGGGCCTTCTTTTTAATTTGGACTTCTTGAATGACGTACGTGGTTTCAGTTTCATCGTCTGGCGAAATTACTGTACCGCAATTTGGACAGAGGAAATCTCCGTTGCCTTCAATCTTTGTTAGATCAACCACATATACGGTGGAAGCTTTTTTCATTTTTTGGTTCTTCCTTTCTAACATGATGTTTTGGTTTTACCATGGATTTAATAAATAACCTTTGTGAATTATGAATCCAGAACGTTGAAAAAATGTATCCCTCTTAGATCTCTCTAGATATTGAAGATGAAGGCTTCAACCTCTGTTGGATTCCGCAAATCTACTTCTCTAACAGTCCTCTTAGCGTCTGTATGATCGCCTTCTGACTCGCTTTGCTTAAATGCTGGATGTTCGATAAAGTCTTGACTAATAATCTAGGCTCTTAGCATCGGACGCATGGTTGATTCCCATTCTAAAAGCATCTTCTTAACTTAAAGAATGTATAATGTATTTTCTGCTATAGTTGACATAGCCTTTGTAATGTTTGATTCTGTAGCTGTTACCTCTTTTTTCTAGAAATCCCATAGTATTGCATTTAGGACATTTGACTTTCATTGTAGTCTCCTTCATTTCTCCTAAAACTTGTAGCTAATAATATGTTGAAGTGGATATTTCCGTTTTATGTAAGGTCTGCCATGAAGAATCTAGAGCAATGAGCAAACTTCTATTAGATTGAAGTCTCTTCCACAACTCATAAAACTACAAGAATAGGGTTTGCTCACTTCTGCCTACTCAGAATTTCATCTAGTTTTTTTAATGCTTCTTTATTCCCCTTCCATTTCAACAACTTAAGAGCTTCTTTAAGACTACACCATTTATATTCAAAATGTTCTCTGCTAATTGTAATTTTCTCGTTTGAAGAAACCTCAACACCGAAAACATATTCTTTTATCAGATGTTGGCAACCTTCTCGTTTGAAGAAATCCCAAAACTCATCATAGTAAATGTCTTTCATAATTCTTACAACGTTCTTAATCCCAGTTTCTTCTCTCACTTCTCTTTTTAAAGCTTCGATTTTAATTTCTCCTTCTTCTATGCCACCAGTTACAGGTTGCCAGAATCCTTCTTTAATTCTCTTCAGAAGTAGGTACTGTATTTTCCCGTTAATCTTCCTGAACAGGATGGCTTGAACCTGTATTGGCAATCTCATAATAGAAAAGAAGAATTAAAGAAGAATATATGAAACTTCTCTAGCTCTCTAGGCTTCCATAAATCATAAAACTGAAGAAGAAGAACATGCAGATTGAGAAACTCTAGGAGAAGATGCTGTGAGCAAGAAAGAATTCGGACAACTGAATTTTGATGAAGTCAGAAACAAAAAGATTGAGTTCTTAGAAAGCCATCATACAATAATAATAGCTACATCACACGATAACAAAGTTACAGCGAGAACTGTTACTTATGCCACTGAAGGACTTGATTTTTACTTCATGTCTTGGGATCACCATGAGAAGATTCTTCAAATAAAAGAAAACTCGAATGTTGCATTGGCAAGAGACAACATAAGTATAAAAGGTGTTGCAGAAATCTTAGGAAAACCATTAGATGAAAAGAGCAAAGAAGGAGCAGAAGTCACAAGGAAAAAACACTCAAAGGAATTTGAAATCTTTTGTCGTATTCCAGGAATGATTATGGTAAAAGTAACATCTATATACATCAAATCTTGGGTGCGAATTGACAACAAGTTCTTAATAGAACATTTAGATCTGGAAAACAAAGTAGCATATTTGGAGAAGCCTGAGGGTTAGGGAAACATACTACTGGAAGTCATGATGAATTTATTGTTCAAGTTTTTTCCACAAGTCATAAACCTGAAGCAGATATACTGAACGCTGTGAACTTTGGAATGAGTGGTTTAATGGCGTGCACATGATTTGGATGGACAAAGAAGAAGAAAGGTGATGAAAACAGAAAATGAAAGTTAAGGACTTTAAGGATGCAAGGAAAAAATTTAGACCAAACACAAGAAGAAAAGAACGAGAAATGAAGGAAGCGAGAGAGAGCAAAATTGCTTACCAAGAGTTATTTAGGGCAGCCCAGATTTTCGAGGAAGATCCTGATGCTCGCAGTAGTGATTGGATTTCAGCTCGAAGGTTTGTAGATTGGAAAAATTTAGACAGCTTGCCAACGGAAGAGGTCAAGCGGAGAGTGATAGGTTTTTTGAACCGTTGGCATTGTCGTTTACCAGTGTCTGATAAACTTGCTGAGAGAATAAAAGAGACATATCGACAGATGATCCCCTTCTTAAGGGCTCTGGAGAATGAAACTTTGGAAGACTTCGAATATGAGAAGGAGAAAGAAGTTGATGGCAAAGAATATTTTAACAGAGAGATTTTGACTAAAGTTTTCGAGAGTTTCTGTAAAATAAGACCTAATCTTAGAGGCGTTGCTGCCTCGAAACTTCTCTCACTCATTAGTCCATATTTGTTTGTAATGTGGGATATCAGTATTTGCAAGGCATATGGAATAAGAAATCCATCTGAACCAAACATGAGAGACAAGCAATATGTCCTTGAATTTATCCCTCTTATGAAAGAGAAAGCCAACAGCGTAATAGACTCTTACATGAAAGCCAAGAAATGCAGTAGAAAAGAAGCAGTGGAAGCTATCAATTATTTTCGAGACTGGAGACCATTAGCAAAATTACTGGATGAATATAACTGGAAGAAATATTACTTGGAAATATGAAAATAAAAAGGAGTATGCGACTACTAGCAGCCAAAGTCTGACAGATATTGCTGGAATAGATGCCTAGTACTCCATTTTCTAAATTTTACCTAATGCAATATCTTTCTAGGAAGTTAATAAAGAGGAAAGATTTAGGCTATTGCTGTAGTATTGTGAATAGCTCTTCTTGTAGTGGTTTTATTGCTTCAAGTATTTGTGTTCTAGTTTCTTTTAGGAATGGTTTATAGTAGAATCTTAGGAATATTGACTGCCCTATTCTTCCTTGTACTAAGTCAATGATTTCTTGAGGTATTTTGTTGTCTCTTAGCTTGGTTGCGTATAGTTTTCTTAGATCAGTTATTTGTATTCCTTGTTTTTTCTTTCTAACTGCTGATTTCAATGCTTGATACTTTACTGAGGGCTTGTGCTCTAGCACTAGCTCTAGTAGGCTTTGAGGAATAAATGAGATGTATGCATTCTTCGAACCTCTTAGGAATAGTTTTGGGAATCTGAAATGCTGTAGCATCATTAAGTCTCTGTCTAAGTATTTGTCCAAGTCTTCTTTCTCTGATAATTCCACTAGTAGAGTACAAGACATGCATCCTTCTGTAGGTCTTAATCCTGTTAGAGTGTTATACAATAGTTGAATGCTGTATTTTGTAGACAGCTTAGGAATTATTGACTTCAGCCATTCTTCAACCTTAGTTATGTCTGTGTTTAGAATGTTGATGAGAGTATCTAATGCATTCTTTTTTTCCCATTTCAATCCAGCATTCTTTACTATGCTTCTCCAATGTTCATAGATTCCCAGATATTTGCTCAAGTTAGCTAATGCAATCATTGTCATTCTTTTCTTAGCTTTAGACAGACTTGTTATTCCATGCACACTTGAAGGATCAGCCAGAACATCAGCATACTTTCTAGCATAGTTTAGAGCATAACCTAAAGTATTTTTATTGTGATTCTGTAGATACCATTGAGTATATGATTTCCAATCTATGCTAATTGCTTTGGGAATCAAATTGGGAATCAATAAGCAAGTAGAAGGCTCAGATTCCTGATTTGCATGGGGCTGTCGGCTAGCTTGGTCTAGGCTCTTAGCCTCGGACGCTAGGGACCCCGGTTCAAATCCGGGCAGCCCCACCATAAGCAACACACACTAAAACAACTATAAACAAATGCACCCACATATTCAGTCTAGAGCGTGACTCTAACTGCTTGGTGGCTATCTGGTCTCATGTATTCAAATCCAATAGGGTTCAGCTCGACAAGAGTATAGGTAGGATCACTTGGGGTTTCAAAGAACTCTTTCATAAAAGGAATCTTGTTGAATACAGTTGTTTTAACGCTCAGATCTTCGATAATCTTGGCTGTACACTCAGCTCTTATTGTTCCTTTCTTTTCACCCTTCTCTATTAACAAACAGAATTCTGTCTTGGGATTGCTTTTCATCTGCAAGACCTTGGCGTCTCTGGAACCGGTAGCTACAAGAAGTTTGTTCTGAAGCTTGATAAGTGTCACTGGGCGCACTCTGGGTTGGTTTCCTTCAGCAGTAGCTAGGAAAACGTATTGTTGTTCATCAAAATGTCCCCAGATTTCTCTTCTTAATTCATCAACTTTATCATTCAAGTTTACTCCTCATAATTCCATATCGACATGTTAAATTGATAAGCCTTGTGCGTGTATTTTGTTGGGTTTGGGATTTATTTAAAAATTGTGTGTGTGCCCATCATAAGCAAAACTAATTACAGACACTTTAGAGCATTATGAAGTATTGGTCGTTGAAATTATAAATGGCCGTGTATGGATATAACGCGATTATATCACCTGGCCCCGTGTACCATCCGTCTTGTTGAGGGTCAATATCGTACCAGATCGTTGTCCATGGAATTCTTATTTTCACCCAAGCATGATAATCTCCTGCCTCATTTTGTCCAACCACAACATAAACACCTTCTGCACTCCATCCATCAGCCCTCAGCAACGAACAAAGCAGAATCGCAAAGTCTTCACAATCACCAGTTCGACTTTCCAAAGTTTCCTTTCCAAGCTGCCAAAACTCACCGACTCCATGGGAATCAAAATCATTTACATACTCAATATTTATTCCAACCCAATCTCGAATTGCCATCCAACGAACAATAACTCTACCGCTCATTATCTCCTTGTAAGCTGATTCCACGTATTTCTCATCAGGAGTTATGAAAAGCTTTGACATACCCCAAGAAGGATCTCTGGGCAACTCTGCATCTACGGTGTAACTCCAATAAGCTGTTACATTATCGTAGCTCGCTTCCACCATAACAGTTTTCGATTCATCATAGTCTACTGAAAACGAGATTGAATCTGTGAATCCGGAATTTGGCTGTAGGTCGTAGACGGTTTTAGTGAAATAGTCTACCGCGTCTAGGACAATCTCTACGGTCACAACTTCGGCGGAGACATTTCCAACGTTCTCAATAACGTAGTTGACTGCAACAATAAGCACAGGTAAATCATTAGTTCCTCGCTCCCAGAAATCGTCCAAGTCGCCATCAACCTTTAACTCTACGAAACCTGAAGTTTGGGAAGTTCCAGTATCTTGCGGCTTCTGTTCATGTTCGCTGTCTGGTGTCTGTTTAGATTCTTTTATGCTTAGTTGCTCGTCTATTAGAATTAGAGTTATAGCGAAGAGTAAGAGAAAAATCAAACCAACTGCAACAAGCTTTCCCATTGTCCTCAGAAAGCATAGAATGGGAGTTTCCGTTTAAAAAGTCTTGTGCGTCAATTCGGTGGTAGTTTATTGTTGCTATCGATGCGATTCAAAATTTCTTTCACTCAACTTATTTATGTAGAAAATAGTAGTCTTGCTTGGAGGCTTGGCAATTAAAGAGAGTAGATCAGCCAAAGGGCACATTTCAGGCACCACTTGGGATGTTTACCTCTATATCTTAACCTCCAAAGAACCTGTAGGTGTAAGAAACGTTTGGAGAACTCTAAAGTTTTCCAGCCCCAGTTTAGCCCAATATCACATCAATAAGCTTCTAGCCTTGAAACTATTATGTCAAACCCGAGACGGAAAATACTGGGTTAAAGAAAAACAGAAGGTAGAAGCCTTAAGAAGCTTTGTCTTGTTAAGAGGGAAGCTTATTCCAAGACTGGTTTTTTATGGCGCTCTCATCGCAGGTATCCTTGCTGTATACATTGCTCTAAGACCTATTGAATGGGATTTCCCTGATTTGATGGTTTTAACAGTCTCTGTTTTCAGCATCTTTGCCTTCTTCTTCGAAGCCTATAACCAGTATCGAAGCCTAAAGGTAGCTGTTCAAAAAATTTGAACGACTGTTCTAAAGCGTAGTATTAAGAACCATATTGGAGTCATATTCTAGTGTGATTGCCTTGAAGTTCCACAGACTTTACCCAAACTCGATTATGAACAAAAGAAGAGTTCTAGTCACTGGCTTAGTTGCCTTCCTCGGCGGGGCTCTGCTGTGCAGCATACTGTTAAATCTTACTCAAATATCACCATATTTTACTGTATCTGGAGAACCACTTTTGAGGTTTTCTTCTTATGAAGAGCTAGTGAATTTCATAAACACCAGCTCCCAATATCCTTACTACCTTACTGAAGGCGAACGAATGAATGTACTTGGTGCAGACGCTGAAAGCGCGACATCTACCCCTGAGTACTCGACCACCAACATTCAAGTCGAAGGAGTAGACGAGGCAGATATCGTAAAAACCGATGGAACATACCTTTACGTAATTTCGAACCAAACAGCCTTCATTATAAAAGCTTACCCTCCGGAAGAGCAGCAAATCCTTTCTCGAATAAAACTAAACACAACCTTACATGGAATATTCATCAATGGAGATAAGCTAGTTGTCTTTGGATCCACTTCTTACAAAGCAAGTGTGACAAACGAGGTTGTCAGACCTTACTATTGGCCTTATCTACTGCCTAGAACTTTCATTAATGTATATAACATCTCCAACAGAGAATCACCTGTTTTGACAAGAAATGTTACACTTGACGGTTCTTATTTTGGCTCTAGGATGATAGGTGACCACGCATATACTGTGATAAACGAGCCAGCGGCGCTTAGTGCAGGCGAAGTGAAGCTGCCAACATTGTACTATCCCAGCAACAAAGTTCAGAAGGTAAACGCAATTGACATCTGCTATTCCAACATCACCGACTATTACTATACATTCACAACCATCATTGCCATAAACATTCAAAACGACGCCGAGAAACCAACACACGAAACACTTTTACTAGGGGCTACATGTGGCTTGTACGTTTCTCTTGACAACATTTACGTAACATTTCCTAAGCAAAGAGATACCACCACAAAAGTTGAAAAAACGCTAATCTATAGAATTCACATAGAAGCTGGCAACATAGAAAGCCAGGCAAACGGAGCTGTTCCAGGCAAAGTATTAAACCAGTTTTCCATGGACGAATACGATGGCTACTTCAGGATAGCAACCACATCAGGCTCCTTTTGGGGCGGAGAATCGTCTCGAAACAACGTATATGTTCTCAATATGAGTCTTACGGTTGTCGGAAACTTGGAAAACCTCGCTCCGGGAGAGAGGATTTACTCGGCCAGGTTTATGGGTGACAGATGCTATCTTGTAACATTCAAACAGATAGACCCGTTCTTCACGATAGACCTTAGCAACCCAGCTGAACCTGAAGTCTTAGGTTATTTGAAGATACCAGGGTTCTCAAGTTATCTCCACCCATACGACGAAGACCACATAATAGGCATAGGCAAACAAGACAGCAACGTGAAAATGTCACTTTTCAATGTCACAGACGTTACTGCACCGAATGAGACGGCTAAGTTCGTTGTGCAAGGCTACTGGTCGGATTCAGCAGTTTTGTTGGACCACAAGGCGTTTCTGTTCGACAAATCGAAACAACTGTTGGCTCTTCCACTTTCAATAAGCTTCGTTGAAACGAAAGACAGCTTTTATCATAGAGTATATTGGCAAGGCGTATACGTCTTCAACGCATCTTTAGAACGAGGCTTCGTGTTGAAAGGCAATATAACCCATCAAGAAAGCAGTGCAAGCTATGTTGAATATGGGTTCCAGGTGCAAAGAATACTTTACATAGACAACGTACTCTACACAATCTCAGACAGAAAGATAAAGATGAACAGCCTAGAGACGCTCGATGAAATCGGGGAAATAGAGCTTTCTTAGCGTTTTTGCGTTAACTGTTTATATACTGGATGCCCTTTGAACCGCAGCATCGTCTCCGATTTCTCGAAGGTTCCACTCGGCAGCCTTACGCATAGCGAGTTAACTATGGCTCCGTTAGGAATGAAGCGCACTCCATCCAAAAGCTCCCCTTTCGTGACGCCGGACGCCGCAAAAACCAGTTCATTACCCTTGGCTAGTTCCATCTCAGAATAAGCCTTCTCCACATCAACTCCTTCAGCCTCCAACCGTTCCAGCCTCTTAGCATCATCTCTTCTATCCCTCCAAACCTTAACCAACATCGTTCCACCAAGACACTTAACAGCAGTTGCTCCAATAGTGGCCTCTGGACCCGCACCAGCCCCAATCAGCAAGTCAACTCCTGACTTTGGAATACACGTGACAACCGACGCCGCAATATCTCCATCTGGAATCAAAATAATCCTAACCCCCAACTTTCTTAGCCTCTCCAACATCTCCCTATGGCGCTCTCGTTCAAGCATAATAACAGTGAAGTTCTCAAGGCGCATCTTCTTCTGCTCAGCAGCGATCTGCACAATTTCCTCAATAGACATCTCAAGCGAAATCTTACCTTTCGAGCGATAGTCCGTTGCTACTTTGAAGTAATATCCATCGTCTGGAAGCACCTGCAAACAGCCCTTCGGAGCGCACGCCAAAGCGGAAATCGCATCCTTCCTTCCCTTAGAGGTAGCCGTTGTGCCATCTACAGGATCCATAACAAACTCCACCTTGGGTCCACGTCCGATGCCTACTTTTTCTCTTTTGGTGAAGGCGGGAGCGTTGTCTTTTGGTCCTTCACAGGAAATCACTTCGCCATCAATCTCCATCTGCGACAGCAAAGCTCTTGAAAAGTCAACTGCTCGTTGGTCAACAATTTTGGGGTTGCCTTGTCCTATGTGAAGGGCGGCGCCGACTGCAGCGGCTATGGTTATTCTCGTCAGTGATGGGGCGAGAGTTCTTAATGAAACCAACACTTTCACCTCAGTTACCGTTCTACAGAGCTAAGTATATGGCTTTTATTCCTCTTTAACTCTTTTTAAAAACTTTTCTCGAATCTTTTCCGCCAGTCTGCCATCCTCAACTATGAAAGCTCCTCGGTATCCACAATCTCTGCACTCCCAGATCGACCATAATTGAGGCAACCCACTAGCCCACTGGATGTCTGTGGAGCCACATTTTGGACAAAACTTTACTCGCTTTTTCTCTTTCTTCACAGCTTTCACTTCCAAGAAGTTGTTTTGGGGTCTGCCCGTCATGAGGTCCTCATCCATAAATGTCGGTCTGGGACGGCCACATCATCCCCCAATTATTGAAGGGTTCCCCCACTGATAGAGTTTTTGCTACATTGTGATATTCAACGAGAATGATTATGCTGACAGCGCGATTAAGCTTATGAGATGAATCTTTTGTATTGTATGCTATTCTTCTATTTGCAGGTTCATTGTTTTGCAGCTTCTTTTTTCCTAATGGAATGTTGTTCATCATCTAGCTTAGTGTTTAAAGTAAAAGTGCTCTAGCACGCAGGTGAGTTGCTGACAATCATTGTATTATAATTATGAAATTATTCGAGTAGTTTTTGCAGTGAGCTGGCTATATAGTCTATCTGTTCTGTAGTCACAGCGGGATGGACGGGTAGCGAAAAGACTTGTCTTGCTGCTTTTTCTGTGTTTGGAAGACCATATTTGCTGAACTTGCTATAGAAAGGCATTAAATGTATAGGCACGCGGTAATAGGCTGTGGCGCCAATGCTAAGTTTTTTTAACTCAACAATTGTTTCGTCTCGTTTTTTCTCGTCTGCATTCTTGAGTCTAACAGTGAAGAGATACCAGCTGTGTTTATACCCTTTTGGCACTGTTGGCAGCTGCAGTTCTTTGATGCCTTCTAGTCTTGACGCAATTCTTTCTGCATTTCTCCGTCTTTGCTTCAGGAAATTTGGCAACTTCTCAAGCTGTGCACAACCAATTGCCGCTTCCATTTCAGGCATGCGAAAATTGTGTCCAATCATACTCGACACATATTCTTCTTTTTCACCGTGCGACCTCATATAGGGCAGTTTTTCAGCATATTCATCGCTGTTTGTGGTTATCATACCGCCTTCACCAGTAGTCATGTTCTTGCTAGCGTAGAAACTCCAGCAAACCAAGTCAGCGAAACTTCCAGCAGGTTTTCCCGCATATTGTGCACCGTGAGCTTGAGCGGCGTCTTCAACAACTGCCAAGCCATGTTCTTGTGCTATTTCCTTTATGGGTTTCATATCTGCAGGCAATCCGAAAAGGTCAACTGGTATGATTGTCTTGGTATTCTTTGTGATGGCCTTTCTAGTTCTCTCGGGGTCAATATTGTATGTGTCAAGGTTTATGTCTACAAAGACGGGTTTGGCTCCTACTAACACCACAGTTTCGGCGGTTGATACAAACGTGAAACTGGGTACAATCACTTCGTTCCCGGGTCCTACCTCTGCGGCCAAGAGCGATAAGTGAAGCGCGGATGTTCCACTGTTTACAGCAAACGCATGTTTAGCTTTCACAAACTTTGCAAAGGCATCTTCAAACTGTCCTACTATTGAGCCACTCTTCGTGCGGCTTGTTAGAATGCCACTTCTCAAAACTTTGACAACTGCTTCAACTTCTTCCTCGCCGAGGAGAGGTTTGTTGATAGGAATCATTTCCATAGCGATGCCTTCAAATACGAGGTTGCGAGCTGCACAATGTTACTAGATATACGCTAATTAAACTTTGACCAAAAACTGGCAAGAACTAGATTACCTAATTAAAGTCCCTTGCATTTCAGCAAATAACTATCCTGACACTATCCAACAAACCATGTACAATGTTTCTTTTTCTCTTTACAACCTAGTCTTCGAGCTCCTCCCAAACTAGCATCTTCGAACCAACCGAACATGGGGCACATAACCCAAACGGAACTGTCATCATACTTGACTACTTTGACATTATGAACAAAGTCATTGGTGCAAGTGTACGTCCTCACTCCGACAATGCGCTCTCGTTCTAGAGATTCCAACATTCTTCGTCTAGCTAATGTTTGCAAGCGATGTTGAATCGCTTCTGAAACGAAATCAGAGAGATCTTTATGCTCAGTTTTCACTAATTCTTTCTTCACTTCTTCAGCGAGCTCTTGTTGGATCTTAACGGTTTTCCACTTTGCCATGGTCTAACTCTCTCAGATGTGTATTTATGCTTGCGCATGCATAAATACATAGTGTTTATATGATTAGCTGTAGTATATACTATAAATGTATGGCTTGTTTCAAGATAGGGCAATCTAGCTCTAAATCGTAGTGTCCCAACCATCAATTTCGCGTGTGCGTAACCTTCTACGACTTTTCTTTCTTCGTTCCAAAAGGGTTTGAATGCCAAAACTATTACTTGGGAATGGAAAGAATTTAGCTTATTGTTAAATGTTATTTTTGCTTTGAAGTTTTTGTTACCCCAACTATAAAGACTATCAGATGTTTTTTTGCCATATTAGTAATAAATAAAAGGTTCTATGGCACTGTTAGATTACTCTACAGTCAAAAAAGGTGGTTAGGTCTTGGCTCAGATAGGTGTGTATATCTGCCACTGCGGATTGAATATAGCAGGAGTAGTTGATGTTAAAGGAGTCGCAGCGTACGCCGCAGAGCTTCCAAACGTAAAGGTTGCAAGAGACGATACATACCTCTGTTCAGACGCTGGACAGAAAATGATCAAAGAAGATATTAAAAAACACAAGTTGGATGGAGTAGTTGTAGCTTCCTGCTCTCCGAGAATGCATGAAGAAACTTTTCGCAAGGCAATAAGCGAGGCGGGATTAAACCCGTATCTGCTAGAGATGATCAACATTCGTGAGCAAGACTCGTGGTGTCACAGCGAAGAACCAAAAAAGGCAACTGAAAAAGCCAAGGCACTTATTAAAATGGCTGTTGCTCGAGCAACCCTTTTAGAACCACTAGAAAGGGGTAAAATTAGAGCGAGGAAGAGTGTTCTCGTCATAGGCGGTGGAATTGCTGGAATCCAAGCTTCACTCGACTTGGCTAATGATGGGTTCAAAGTATATCTTGTGGAGAAATCTCCAAGCATAGGGGGCAGAATGGCTCAGCTTGACAAAACGTTTCCCACACTCGACTGCAGCGCGTGTATCCTAACGCCTAAAATGGCAGAAGTAAGCAGGCATTCAAACATTGAACTGTTAACGTATGCTGAAGTTGAAAACGTAACGGGGTTTGTTGGAAACTACGAGGTTACGATTCGAAAAAAGCCTAGGTACGTAGATGTGGAGCAATGTACTGGTTGTGGTGAGTGTGAAAAGGTATGTCCTATTTCGGTGCCTAACGAGTTTGACCTCGGCTTAAAGATGAGAAAAGCCGTATACAGACCTTTCCCTCAGGCAATGCCCAACGTTTTTACAATCGATAAAAGAGGGACTCCGCCGTGTAGAGCAGCGTGTCCCGCAGGAGTCAATGTTCAAGGATACATAGCCCTCGTAAGTCAAGGAAAATTCAAAGAGGCTTACGAACTTATTAGACGATCTATCCCTTTCCCATCGGTTTGTGGGCGAGTTTGTTTTAGTCCTTGTGAAAGTGAGTGTGAACGTGGGAAATTGGATGAACCAGTGGCGATTAATGCCATAAAACGGTTTGTAGCCGACTACGTTCTAAGCCGAGAAAGGGAAAAACCCGAGCTTATTCCTAAGAAATACCCAGAGAAAGTTGCGGTAATCGGCTCTGGACCAGCAGGACTTACAGCTGCTTATGAACTAACCACAATGGGATACCCAGTAACGGTTTTTGAATCATCACCAAAACCCGGTGGAATGCTACGAGTGGGCATACCCCCGTATCGGCTGCCCAAGGATATACTCGACGAAGAAATCCGAATAATCGAGCGTTTGGGCGTCGAAATCAAAACCAATGTGACAATTGGCAAGGATTTAACTATAGACTCGCTTCTGCAGCAAGGCTACGCAGTAATATTCATTGCTGTTGGCGTTCAAGAATGCCGAAAACTCAGAATCGAGGGTGAGGAACTAAAGGGCGTGATACCAGCTCTGGAGTTTCTAAAGCAAGTAAACTTGGAGAAACATGTTGAGATTGGACAGAAAGTTGCAGTAATCGGCGGAGGCAACGTTGCCATTGATGCAGCAAGAACTGCCCTACGACGGCACGCAGAAGAAGTCATCATTTTGTACCGAAGATCGAGAGAGGAGATGCCGGCGCACTCTTCCGAGGTGGAGGAGGCAACAAAGGAAGGCATCAAGCTTCACTTCTTAGCTTCACCAACGAAAATCTTGGGCAAAGAAGGACGCATTGTTGCTCTAGAATGTATTGAAATAAAGTTGGGAAAACCCGACGAAACTGGAAGAAGACGTCCAATTGCCATCGAAGGCTCAGAATTCGTCATAGATGTTGACACAGTGATTCCAGCAGTGGGGCAGTCACTTGACACCACTCTTTTGCCAAAAAACGTGAAACTCTCACGATACGAGACTATTGCTGCTGATCCTGTCACTTTGCAAACGAATTTGCCAGGCATTTTTGCTGGGGGAGATGCGGTTATGGGAGAGGCCACAGTTGTTGATGCAATAGCTCAAGGAAAAAGAGCGGCGATTTCCATTGATCATTATTTGAAAGGCGAAGAGTCGCTGGCTGTCATGGAAAAGAAAGTTTCGAAGATTGAAGAGGTTCCCACAGTAGGGATAGAGAAAAAACATCGGCTGGCGATGCCTTTACTCCCTCTCGACCAAAGAGTAAGCAATAAAGAAGTAGAGTTAGGATTTACAGAAGAAATGGCGAGAGAAGAGGCTGGCAGGTGTCTTGCGTGCGCGGGTTGTGCCGAGTGTCTTGAATGCGAAAAAGTGTGCGAGTTGGCAGGCGTGATTAATCATCAACAGAAAGAGGAACATGTCACTATTGAAGTTGGGGGCATAATTGTAGCTGTGGGATGTGAGGTTTTTAATCCTTCTCTGACACCTGAACTAGGGTATGGACGCTACAAGGACGTTATCAGCAATCTAGAGTTTGAAAGGCTATCCAGCGCAGCAGGACCCACTGGAGGCAAAATACTACGTCTTACAACAGGAAAGCCACCTAGAAGCGTGGCGTTTATCCAATGCGTTGGAAGCAGAGATAAGAGATTCTGTGAATATTGCTGCCGCATCGGTTGCATGGTGACGCTGAAACAAGCTATTCTCGTTAAGGAGAAGATGGGTCATGATATTGACGTTTGCATCTGCTACAATGACATGCGGGCGTTTGGCAAAGCATATGAAGAATTTTACGAACGAGCTCGTCACATGGGTATCAAGTTTGTGAAAGGACTACCTTCAGAAATCAAGTCTTCACCTAACCATTTGTTGCGCTTTGACGTTTACGAGTCGAGCACAAACAAACTTCTCGAAATCCAGGCTGACCTCATTGTACTCGCTTCTGGCCTCGTGCCCTCGCCAGACTTTGCTGAACTGCAGAATATTTTACGTATTTCACGAAGTCCAGATGGTTTCTTTCTGGAGGCGCACCCTAAGCTGCGACCTTTAGAAACCCCAACTAGAGGCATATTTCTAGCAGGGACTTGTCAAAGTCCAAAAGATATTCCTGACACGGTTTCGCAGGCAAGTGGCGCTGCAATGAAAGCTGCAGAGCTTTTAGCAACCGGTGAAGTTGAGATTGAGCCACTGATTGCAGTTGTTGAGGAAACTTTTTGCAGTGGCTGCAGAATTTGTGAATCAATTTGTCCATATCAGGCTGTTACAATGGAAGGCAAAATCGTGAATGGTGAAGAGAGAAATATCGCTAAGGTTCTAGAAGCAGTTTGTCAAGGCTGTGGTGCGTGCTCCGCTGCCTGCCCCACCCACGCCATAGACATGCAACATTATCGAGAAGCGCAAATTTTAGCGCAGGTTGCCGCTGCTGTTCAAGGAGAGAAGAGATAATGAGCTTGACTGACCTTATGACTATGGCGAAATCCAATAAAGAGCTGCAAAAAAAGATTTTAAGTAAATTATGGAAAGTTCACCCTGACGAATGTTTCCAATGCATGCGCTGTACCAGTGGATGCACATCGCTGAAACTGTTAGAACTGAAACCCCACGAGATCATGCTACTTGTAAACTCGGGATTCATTGAAGAACTGGTTTCATCCGACACTATCTGGACGTGTGCATCATGTTTGAAATGTCGAGAAAGGTGCCCCCAGAAAGCATCTCCCTATGACACTATTATGGCCTTGAGAAACTTAGCAGTGGAACGGGAAGCAAAGGTTCCAGAAGCATACATGAAAATGTTGGCTCAAATCCTAGAAACAGGCTTGATGCAGCAAGTGCAAACGGTTACCTCTAGGGAAATGCAACCATTCAACAGAGAAACTCTTGGACTACCTAAAATACAATATCCAGATGACAAGTTCAAGGCTGTTTTTATGACAGTTCTTGGAGGATAAAAAATGAAAGTCGCAGTTTATTGGGGATGCAAAATCCCAACAGCACAATATGGTTATGAAATGTCAGTTAGGCAAGTTTTTCCATATTTCAACATCGAGCTCGTTGACTTGAAAGGGGCGTCTTGTTGCGGAGGACCCGTGAGAAGCATCAACATTTCTGCTGCCATGTATCTTTCTGCAAGAAACTTGGCTCTTGCAGGCCAAACTGGCCTAGATGACCTGCTCGTGCCCTGTAACGAATGCCACTTCATGCTGAGCGAAGCGAAGCACCGAATAGACGATGATGAAGAGATGCACAGGAAGATGGAGGAATTGCTTAAAGAAGAGGGACTTCAATACCCCTCTAAGGTTAAAATCTGGCACGTTGTTGACTTGCTCCACGACAAGGTTAAGATCGATGCAGTAAAAGCCAACGTCAAGAAGCCACTTAAAGGCTTGAAGTTCGCGGTGCATCCTGGGTGCCAAATTATTAGACCGAGCGAAATCGGACGAGTGGACAATGCGGAAAATCCGAGAAAACTGGATGCCTTGGTTAAAGCTCTTGGAGCTGAGACCGTAGATTATTCAGAGAAGCTGGATTGTTGCGGGGCGGCTTTGCTGAATTCACATAAGGATGCGGCGTTGAGTCTTGCTGGCTCTAAACTGAAGGCAGTTCAAGCTTGTAGCGTGGATGGACTTGTGGATACCTGCCCTTATTGTCATATAATGTATGATGCCAAGCAGAAAGAAGCTGCGGACACAGTAGGTGGCAAGCTTTCCCTATCAGTGCTTTACTATACTCAGCTTTTGGGACTTGCCCTTGGAATTGAAAAAGAAAAACTCGGGCTGCATCTAAACCAAAGTTTCAACCCAGAGGATCCTAAATTCAAATAACTCAAAATTTCAAGCGTGCACTCTGACAATCCTTATATGCTCAAGCATAAGCATATTTCTCTTCAAGAGGGAGCGCAAATGGTAAATTTCAGCTTTACAGAAGAGCAAGAACTTTTCCGCAACGCACTGCAGGAATGGTGCAGAAAATTTCTGCCCTTAGATAAAATTAGGGAAATGGACACCAAAGGGGAAATCCCCCAATCATTAGTAAGAGATATGGCAAACCTTGGCTTGCTAATCATGACTGCTCCAGAGGAGCATGGTGGAACCGGTGGTGATTGGGTTACGGCGTGTATCGCAGCTGAAGAGTTGGGTTATGCTGATATCAGCATCGCAATTCCTGTCTTCTGGCTTGTAGAATCATCTTGGGGATACGTTGTTGACAAATACTGCAGCGGACAAGTCAGAGAAGATGTCATACGAAAAGCCATCAAAGGAGACGCTTTCATCGGCATAGCCTCCACAGAAGCAAGCGGCGGATCAGACGTTGCAGCCTTCCGGTCCACCGCTAAAAAGCAAGGAGACAAATGGGTTCTTAACGGTGAAAAAACCTATATTAGCGGAACTGAAGAGGCTAAGAAGTGGGGTGGAGGCTTTTTCGTCAACGCGAGAACTTCACCTGCACCACCAGGAGCAGCCCATCGAGGCATGACTGGGTTCTACTTACCCATGGATGCCCTTGGAGTTGAAATTAACAAACGCTTTGAAGACATGGGAAGAATGGCTATTTCAACAGGTGGTTTTGTGATGAAGAACGTGCAGTTGCCAGAACATCACCTTATTGGCGAGGTTGATAAAGGCTTTTACTTAACTATGGAAGGATTCGACTGCGCCCGCATTCTAATCGGTGCCGTGTGTTTGGGTGCTGCAAGACGAGCATTAGATTTGGGTATGGAGTATATTAAGGAACGGCGAGCCTTCGGGCGTCCTATTGGTAAGTTTGAAGGCATACAATTCGAGTTGGCAGATGACTGGGCAGAACTAGAAGCCTTACGGTCGCTTGTTTACAGAACTGCTTGGATGATGGACAAGCGATACAAAGAAAAACGATTCACACCGCTTGAGGTTGCACAGATGATTTCCGCGTGCAAACTAAAGGCTCCGCACTTCGCTTTTGATGTTTGCAAACATGTCATGCTATGGTTTGGCGCATACGGCTATACAAAAGAGTGTCCTGTGGAGATGGGGTTGAGAGGTATAATGTCCTACTGCGTCGGCGCTGAAGGAGCAACAAACATTCAACGAGTAGTCATAGCGAGGGAACTGCTGGGAAAGGAATACATGGCACATAAGTAGAACAGCAATTACATACCTAATGCTTTCTTCAATGCATCAACTATCGCTGGCACTATTTCGTACAGGTCTCCAACAACAACATAGTCAGCAACCTCAAAGATAGCTGCTTCAGGATCCTTATTAATTGCCACAACCACCTGCGAGTCTCGCATCCCCGCCACGTGTTGAATCATGCCGCTGATGCCGCAGCCTATGTAAAGTGTCGGCTTGATTTTCTTTCCAGACAATCCCACCCATCCCGTGAACCATTTTCGGTCTTCAGCTAACGGTCTCGTGTTGCCAACTTGACCGCCGAGAAGTTGAGCGAGCTCTTTAAGTGGCTTAAAGTCTTCTTTCTTTTCAATTCCTCTTCCGCCGCAGACAGCTATGCGCGCCTCTTCAATTTTCACGTCAGCCACTTCTATCTCGTTGACTCCCACAACTTCCAACTTTGGCTCCTCAATGTCAACATCAACATTTGCTATCTCACCGCTCCTTTCTTTTGGCTCCAGCTTTTCGAACGTTTTAAGTGGTACTGTTGCTATTTGCGGTTTTTTACGATATGTAGCTGTGACGATGGCGTTGCCACTGTACACGATTCTCTTAGTCACAAGCCGTCCCTCCTCGTTGATGAATAGTTGACTACAATCTGGAGTGCATCCAGTTTCAAGCCTTGCAGCAAGACGGGAAGCTAGCTCCTTTCCATCCTTTGTAGATCCGATGAGAAGAATCTCAGGCTTGTTATTGACAACGAGGTTTGTTAGAGCGCTCAAACATGTTTCTGTTTGGAAGCCTTTTAAGCGGGGGTGGTCAACTACGAAGACTCTGTCAGCACCATACTTAATAATCTCCTCTGCCTTGCTTCCCACTTCGCTTCCAAGCAACACAGCTACGAGTTCTGTCTTAAGGTTAGCTGCAAGGGGGTTTCCGCCGGCTAACAGTTCCAGCATCAGATCATAATTCTCAGAAAAAACCCAAACACCCTTATGTTCGCTCATTGCTTTCTATCTCCCTACTACACCTTCCTGAATGAGCGCTTTCACCAGTTTCTCTGCAATCTCAGCAGGATTTTCTCCTTCAATCATGACCCCTTTCCGTTCTACCTTAGGCGCCAAAACATCCATGATCTTGACGCCAGATCCAGTTTCTCCAACTTTTCCAGGTTGAACATTGATGTCTGCAAGCTTCCAAGTTATGATTTCCTTTTTAGAAGCTTTCATTATCGCCATAAGTGAAGGAATCCGCGACTCGTTAATCTCTTTGGTTACCGTCACTATTGCAGGCGTCTTAGCTTTTACTGTCTCATAGCGATCTTCAAGAGCACGCTCCACAGTTACAACGTTGCCTTCTAAAGCGATTTTACGAGCGTACGTGATCACAGGGATTTTCAGTAGCTCAGCGAGACGCGGGCCAACTTGAGCTGAAAAACCGTCGATAGACGCTTCACCGCAAAGAACAAGGTCAAACTGACCGATTTTCTTTATCGCTTCTGCTAACACAATTGAAGTTGCCAATGTGTCAGAATCTCGCAAAGCCTCATCGTTGACGAAATATCCTTTGTCAGCTCCCATCGCCAAAGCTTCACGAACTGAGGTCTTGGCGTCTTCCACGCTCACGGTAACTGTTATGACTTCGCCGCCAAGCTTTTCCTTAAGGTGAACAGCTTCCTCTAACGCATTCTTGTCAAAATCACTAATTTTCCGTGACACACCAGCTGTGACTAATCGATGTGTGGAAGTATCTGCCTTCAGTTGGCCAACGTCTATTGCTTGTTTAAGACAAACTATGATTTTCAGCCCTTTCTTGGCACTTTCTGAACTCAATCTAATCCGTCCTCCGAAGAATCAGTAAAATATACTTCGAGATTTAAATGTGCTTCGCCAACCCAGATAATCTTCACCGCGAGTTTGTATTCTGACAGTCCGGTGTGCGTCACTTTTTGACGGGGATTCCTGCTATAGGCTCCAAATGGGCGTCTAATAGACGCTAAATGCAAGCTGTTTCTTAGGGTCTAAGGAGAAGCTAGGTTTTGCCTGTTTTAGTTGTAAAGAATATTCCTGTAGTGGTGAGGATTACTATGCCGAGGGATCCGAATAGGCCGATATATTTCAGGGTTGATGCGAGTATTATTCCTGACACAATTGGTCCGATGGTTTGGCCGATATCCATTATCGTGGCTAGGAATCCCATGGCTGCGCCGTAGCTTTCTTTTTGAGTTAATTCAGATACTAGTGCTGGTGTTGACGAGGTTACTAAAGAGAATCCTAGCCCATACATTATGGAGAGCGCTAAGAGCAAGAGAAAGTGAACTGTGAGAGGGATGACAATTAATGGAAAGCTAGCGATCAACGATCCTGCAATAATTGGCGTTCTTCTTCCAGTTTTGTCTGATAGTTTGCCCATGAAAGGTTTTGTGAGCGAAATTGTGATAAGCTGTGCTCCTAAAATTATGCCTATCAGGAAAATGTTCATCGTTGCAATATCTTGAAGATACCCAACCAAAAAGAATTCAAATGCTCCGAAAGTATAGTATTGAGAAGCTTCTAAGAGACCTACCACTAGAATTCCCTTGTTTTTTGCGATTTTGCTCCAATCTTGAAAAACTCTAATTTTCTTCCCTTGTCTTACCTTTGAATGTTTGATCGAGCTTGTTGAAGCGATTTCTTTAAGAAACATTAAGGCTGTAAATAGAGAAATAACACCCGCTGCTCCAACAATGATATATAACTCGTGATAGTTGTTGGCCGTGATGAATAGAATTGAACCTCCAAGGAGAGGGGCAATGCTTCTTCCTAGAATGGTTGCGGAAGAAAATGTTGAGATTTTCTCGCCTTTTTTTGCTGGGAATAATTCTGCAATTGTTGCGTTTGAAACTGGAACAAAGATGGCTGTTGCAAAACCATGGTAAAAACGCACTAAGACAAGTTGCCACCAAGAAAACACGAAGAGATATAGAAAAGGGGCAGAAGCAAAGACAATACCAGACGCTAACAAAAGTTTTCTTCGCCCAAGCACGTCAGAAAGCCAACCAGCAGGAAAGCTTACAAGGATTCCAGGAACCGTGGAAGCCGCAGCAACAATGCCCAATAATGCTTCTGGCGTGCCTAGACTTGTTGCAAATGGTTTCAGAACAGGATTCTTTGACATTGTAGAACTCAGAATCGCAAATAACCCTATAAGGCACAGTATCCAAAAAAACCTGTTTCGCAAATTGTGGGACATTGCGTTTTGTAAATCTGGAATGCTTATTCTTTAAGCTTTTTCTGGGAAAGTCAAGTAGCCATCTTTTCTCTATTGTAAGAAAAGGTCGTCTTCATATCTCTCTTCGATTGAGCAAACACACTTTATATGACTCGCGCAACATGCGGAACAATTAATTTCTTGATTTGATGCAGGACCGCCCGCATTTCAAATTCTCCACTTCTAAGTGCGCGGCCAAATAGGTTAAGAAAATAAGCGCCTTCTTCGAGCTCATTTTTGCTTTGAGAACCTCTTTGTAAAAAGTTTGATTGCGTAGTTGACAATCTTCTTCGCTTCTTCAGCATTTCGCCATTCTCTAAATCTTACCCATTTTTTCGGCTCTAATGTCTTATAAACTTCAAAGAATTCTCGGATATCTCGTAGTTTATGGGGGTGAACATCTGTTAGGTCATTATAGCCATCAAACCTTGGGTCGCCTGTGGGAACGGCTAAGATTTTTGGGTCTTCTCCTTCTTCGTCTTCCATGATTAAGACGCCGATTAATCGAGTTCTGACGACGCAACCGACTTCAAGGGGCTCGTAACTTAGAACCATAATATCCAATGGATCGTTATCGTCGAACCAGGTTTGAGGAATAAAACCATATTCTACAGGAAAGACAACTGAGGAGTGCAACACTCTATCCAGCACAAAGGCTTCCCATTCAAAATCGTATATATACTTGTCTCGAGACCCGCTTATTACCTCCACAACCACATTAACCAAGTTAGGAGGCCTGTCACCAGATGAAACATCACGCCATAAGTTCATAAGACCTCAAAAGCACGCATCCAAATATATCAGTTTTCACGAAATCTTGAGGAAGACCTGATCAGAGAATATGCGTGCGCAGTATTTACTTTGTACCATATTGAGCTAGTTTTGACGAGCTTTCTTCTCTTCTGAAAAGCTTTACACCTATCTTGGATATTAGTAAATCACCTACGACAAATAGCCCTATTAGTGTTGCAACCACGACAGGTGCAAGTATCATTGTGTCCATAACTTGGGCAAATACCAGTACAAGAATGAGAATTACGAGAATCGCACTAATTTGTTTAGCCTCTCTGAAATCTTTGACTCTGGCTGAAATAATAACCGTTAAGCCAATGCCTGCAAGTGCTATCGCTGGAGAGGGCCTGAAAATCAACATAATCCAAACCACGTTTGGAAGCAACAATATGCCATTAAAAAGAGAAAAAGATTGTGAGCATCTCATGTTTAGATGTTGGTGTAAATGCGACTGCTGGAATAGCGTCCGGTTGTCATCTCATCTTCGATTTCTCGCAGCATAAGAATTCTCTTAAAGGTTGGAGGATGAGTTGAAAACCACTTGTTGATGGTTGTCCACGTTGATTTGGTTTCTTTCTCCATGGCAAGCTGCAGTTCCCTCTCATCTAAGACGCCATCACGGTCAAGGTCGTACGCATCTTTTCGCTTAATTATACCTTGACATTCCTGCTTTGCCATAGCCGGATCGCCTATGTAAAATGTTCTTGCACTAGTTGTCGGCTTTGGCGATAGCGAGAGTCCATAGGTGATTTTAGCCAGAGCACTTTGCAGCTGCCTTGGCTGACCAGTTATGTAGGCGGAGTAGGCGTCAGCATAGTGTTCGCGCTTTCTGCTTAGACCCATCACACATAGAAGCGTCACGATATAGACTATGTATGATATTAAGGCGACGATGAAAAGCGCCGCTTTAAGACCGCCTTCCTTCTTATCGCGAGAACCGCTGCTGCTCCATCTTCCAGCCTCAAATGTTCCCCAAGCAATCCAGAAAGCAAGGAGCGGTAATGCTGAAAGCATAGTCATAACTAGATAGTCTTTGTGTTTGATGTGGCCAAGTTCATGACCGATAACTGCTTTTATTTCATCTTTATTCAGTTTTTCAAGCAACCCCTCATGCACTGCAAGAGTGGCGTCGCCGGCTGTTCTTCCAAAAATGAAGGCGTTTGGTGTTTTATCTGGGACTATTGCTAGTTTGGGCATGGGAATGCCGCTTTTTTGGGTTAGTTCCTTCACTGTTGATTCTAGCCATGGGTTTTCGCCTGATTTCAAGTAGCGCAGATGTGTGGAGCCTCTTACGATCGCCGGTCCAATGAGATACTGTAGCAGAAGGAAGAATATGGTAGCGATAAAAGCCCATATTGGATGAAGCCCCAGTATGTACATAATTACTCCTAGGAAAACGGTGAAGATTACGCTGACGAGAAGGATGGATATAGTCATGGAAAGTTTCAATTGTGCTAGCCTTGCCAAGATTTTAACCTCATTTTAAAGTTAGAAGTGCTTTTAAGAAATAAACATTTTCTAACAATCCAGGAATGGCAACCTGCTAAATTCACGCTTTTCTCTTGAGGAGACGTAGTTTGTGTCCAAGAATTTCAACCTCACCTTGTCTTTCGAGAAAGTCGGTGTGAACAAAGTCTTTGCGTAGTTCCAACATGTTTAGTGTGTCATAGCCATTGTGGGCTAGGAAGTTGAGCGAAACTGAGTGTTTGGGCTCCACAGTCAAGTATATTGATGTCTCCCCCTTCTTTCGGACAAGGTCTTCGCATCTCGCTAACAGTTTACTGCCTACTTTTTCTCTTCTAAAGGGTCTTGCAACAAAGACCTCTCGCATAAAATATGCCCCATCCCAAAACTGGACCCTCGCAAACCCAACGAGCTTTCCAGAATTTTCAGCCACAAATATCCGTGAATTCTTGTCTAAGCTTTCTTTTGCGGTTTCTACCGCCCCTTTTTCGTCAAGCTTTAGTTGTTCCCAACCTTGCCATTCCCTCATCTCGTTGAAAAAATCTTTATAGAGGCGGGCTAAATTGCTGAAGTCGCTGCTTTTGTATTTTCTGATATTCATAGCAAATTCTCCCTTTTGTGTAAATAATATATATCTTGGACGTATAGAGTTTTTAGTGGCACTTTGGAGGGAAATTGTTTGGCAAGGTTTCAGTTAGGACTTCTGTCCTTTGGCGTTTTTCTAGTAATTGTTGCAGTTTGGATAGCTGCTTTTCTTTTGGAATTAATTTTAGTAGAAAACATTGTTCCTTTAATCCTACTATCCAGCGGCGTTTGGACCGTAGTTACTGCTGGTCTTAAAGCAGTCAAACCTGAAGAAGGTGCTTTCAGCACTTTCGGCTGGGGCATGCTTTTCATAGTTCTCGGTGGCTCGTTGTACATGATAAAAGTGGGAATGAATCCGACGTATACCGTCGTGTTTGTGTTAGCGTTAATCGGAGTGTTGGCAGTCGCCACTGCGCTACGGTCAAGCAGAAAATAGAATATATCCAAGCCCTGTTCATATCAAACTGGAGGCTTTCGATGTCCATAATACAAGATATCAGTTGCGCTCATTGCGGAGCACCAATTCAATTCAAACCTGGAGAAATCGTGACTACGTGTCGTTACTGCGGCTTTACACAGGTAATTGAGACAGGTCGACCCTTCACCTTTAAACATTCCATGTTCTTAAACAAATATAATTCAACTCAGATTGAGGACATGGTGCACAGGTGGATGAGAGCAGGGTTCACAAAGCCAGGCGACTTGGTAAAAAAGTCAAAGATAACCGAAAAAAATTTAGTTTATGTTCCCTTCTGGGTCTTGGAAATCGAAGCAATGAGCTCATATAAGGGCGTTTTTGAACGGCTCACACCGCCAGTGGTGAAGGAAGGCAAAATCAAAAAGCATTACGACTGGCTCATCCTTGCGAGAAAAGCCACACATTTCCCCACTAGAGAGTACGATGTTCCATTAGAAGGTAAGGTTCCTTACGACTTTCGAAAAGTAGAGGGCTTTGCGAAGGTTCTGAACAGTGAAGTTGAGAAGAGTGAGGCGGCTGAGAAGGCTAAGCAGCAAATTGAAGCCCTTCACCAGTTCTTAATCAAACAAGAGGTGGACAAAATAATGGAGATGCACACCAACTTCGGATTTGGCGACTCTGTTTACCTTCATGCGCCAATTTGGTTTGTAGCTTACGAATACAAGAAGAAAAGCCATGAAATAATCTTAGACGGAGCAACGGGAATGACAATCAAGGGTGACATACCAGCAATCAAGTTTGGCCTATTTTAAGCACGTATGTGCTTCATTCTTCTATCTTTTGACTATGGCAGCGATGGATTCAACAGATGACTCAAAGTCTCTTTATACATTTCCTGTAAACACCCACACCAAAGCAGCCACAGGTGATATCATTAGTATCGTAGAAAAATAATTCTACGCTGACAACGCCCATGCAGAGGTTAAGTCAAGATTTATATCAGCAGGCACGCACGATTCAAGAAAAGAGTGAAATTCATGGGGCTAATCGACGTTCTTAGGCGAGAGTTCTCCTTCATCACAGGCAACTATCGAGTTCTTGTAATAAGCTGGATAATAATGGACCTCGCCATGGAAATGCCCACCCCAAACTTTCAAGCTTACGTCGTTGAAACTCTGCACGGCCCAGATATGGCCCTAGGAATCATCGGTCTGGCAAATTTTCTGGCAATGGCAGCCGTAGCCTTTCCTGGCGGCTACCTTGCAGACAAATATGGAAGGCGTTGGCTCATCACAACTATGACGTTTGGAATGGCGTTATCATGGTTGTTATTCGCAATTGCCCCGACATGGCACTTTATTTTGCTAGGAACAATTGTGAGCAGCCTTTGTTTAATTTATCAGCCAGCGCTGTTCGCGATGGTTCAAGATTCGCTTCCTCCCGAGCGTAGGGGCATGGGTATATCGATTATACAGCTTATTCATGGTACATTTAACACTCCTGGCCCTATAATTGCAGGTTTTCTTTTACTACAATTCGGACTAGGGTGGAGTATGCGGATAATCTATCTAGTAATGACAGTTCTCTATCTTACAGCGGCGGTGTGGCGGCTCAGATTAAAAGAAACAGTAACGAACGAAGAGCCAATCCGCTTTAGCTATTTCATTTCCTCTTACCCCAAGGCTATAAAAGAAAGCGTCAGCGTTATGAAGAAAGTGCCGAGATCAATGTTCTGGTTATTTATCGTTCAAACTCTGGTAATGTTCGCGATGGTGCTTACGCAAGTGGTCAACCAAATTTACGCAATGAAGGTACTTGGAATAAGCATAGAGCAGTGGTGGCTCGTCTTCATCCCGCTTTTATTGACAATGGTTGTAGCTTCGATCCCAATCGGCAAGATTGTCGACAAATTTGGAAGGAAAATTCCTTTGATTCTTGGTTTACTCACCCTTGGCGCTGCTACATTGATTTTTGCCACTGGCAACTTCTTGACAGTAATGATTTCGATGATTCTATTCGGGATAGCTCAATTGTTAGCGATGTCCGCAGTGATGGCGCTCGCAACGGACCTTGTGCAACCAGAAAATAGAGGCAAGGTTGTTGGGCTCACAAATTTCATCGGTTACATCGTGATGGGCTTCGGCATGTTACTCGGTAACTATCTCTTCATAGAAGGACTGACGATTGGCATTCCCCAACTGCCCTTCTATGTAGCACTTGGATTGATTATTCCCCAACTTCTCATAGTTCTATTTCTCATACATGAACCCAAAAAGCGAGTAGGCGCTATAAGTTCCGATTAGACAACAATTTTTATTTCCCAACGCATTATAATGTTATGGACTGAAACTTTGATGACAGTAAAAATCATCGGTCACGGCACATGGTACGACAAAGCAGCCGCCAGAATCATAGAAAGGGAACATAAACTAGGACGCAGCCTTGACCTAATCCGAACAGAAATGGGTCTTGGCGCTTCAGGGCTACCTCATATCGGCAGTTTTGGCGATGCAGCAAGATCCTTCGCAGTAACATTAGCCCTGAAGGAACAAGGCATCAACTCTGAACTAATCGCATTTTCAGACGACAAAGACGGTTTGCGAAAAGTTCCAGCAGGCTTTCCTAAAACAATGAAAAAATACCTCGGCTACCCAGTAACAAGCATACCCGACCCCTTCAAATGCCACAACAGCTTCGGAGAACACATGAGCTCTCTACTACTAGAAGCCCTAGACAAATCCAACATAGAATACCACTTCATTTCAGCAGAAAAAGCTTACAAAGAAGGCTTGTTCAACGAAGAAATCAAAACAATCCTCACAAACGCGAAACAAGTAGGCAAAATCGTGAAAGAAGAGGTAGGACAAGAAAGATACACCGAAGCACTACCTTATTTTCCAATATGTGGCAATTGCGGGCGAATCTACACAACAACCGCCCACAAATTCTTGCCGAATGAAGAGAAAATACTGTACACGTGCAAAGGCATGGAAATAAAAGGAAAATGGCTCGAAGGCTGCGGATACCAAGGCGAAACGGACTACAGAGAGGGCGAAGGCAAACTGAGCTGGAAAAGCGAATTCGCAGTAAGATGGAAAGCCTTAGACATAAGGTTCGAGGCCTACGGAAAAGACATAGAAGACTCCGTGAGAATAAACGATAGAATCTGCCGAGAAATCCTAAAGTACGAACCACCGATGCACGCAAGATATGAAATGTTCCTAGATAAAAGTGGAAAGAAAATTTCAAAATCCGCCGGAAACGTCTTCACACCACAAGTTTGGCTGCGCTATGGCTCGTCCCAATCACTAATCTTGCTCATGCTAAAGCGCTTTGCAGGCACTCGCGAACTGTCGGTAGTAGATATTCCTCAATACATGAACGAATTCGATGAACTAGAGGACATATACTTCGGCAAGAAGCAAATCGCCAACAAGAAAGAACTTGCCAAACTGACAGGGCTCTACAAGTACTGCTGCTGGCTCAACCCCCCATCAAAGCCTAGCATCCATATGCCCTACAACCTCCTAGCATACATAACCAAAATCGCCCCCGAAAACAAAGAAACGGAATATGTCACCCAGAAGCTGCGAGAATATGGCTACCTAGAAAACAAGGAATTACCGCTTAAAGCTCTAAAGAAGAGAATCCAATATGCTGTCAACTGGAACAACGACTTCATGGAAATAAAAGAAACCCAACTGAAACTCACGGCAAACGAGACAGATGCAATAAAGGAACTTGTAGCAACTTTTCAAGGCAAAATAAATGCGGAAATAATTCAAAGCGCAATTTTCGACATCGCTAGAAAATACAACATATCACCAAAAAGATTCTTCAAAATACTCTACACAATTCTCCTCGGAATACCTGCAGGTCCAAGACTTGGCCCTTACATAATTGCCATGGGAAAACAAAACGTCACCGAAGCTCTACAGCGAGCTATTAACTAATAATAACTCTAAAAATTCCTTTGCCTCGTATTACTGAACATTGAAAGTTGAATGAAACTTCAAAGTGAAAAATAATGGGAGGTTCACAGAATGAACGTTAATGAAAAAGAAATTGCAGAGTACTTGGAGAAATGGCAGGCTATTTTAAGATTGCGAGATTGGGACATAATAGTCAAAATGGTCAAAACCCCTTGGAGAAAGTCTGCAGACATAAAAATCGATCTTGAAGATAAAAAAGCAGTCCTTTTAGTGAGTTGCAACCCAAAGTGCGAGAATCTGGAAGAGCTGGTTATCCATGAGTTGCTTCATCTAAAATTGTATGGAATGGATCAAATAATTGAAGAACTCCTGTCTATTGTCTATGGCGAGAAAGAGGAAGATCCAAAAAAAGAGTTTGCTAGTACACAATTCATGAAGCTCCTAGAATCTACAGTTGAAGATTTAACTAAAGGCTATTTAACAGCAGTCAATAGTCAGAAAATGCTATCATTTGGAAGATTGCAGAAGGCTATTGATGAAGAGATTAAGAACAACTAGAACATGGTTAGTAGCCCTATTGGTACAGAAGAAGAAAAGTCTAGCAGACTCTACAGAATAAAAAGAACCTAAACTTCCATTTTCAATTCTTTAGTAACATCTTTCTAGGAAATTTATGAAAGAAAGGTTATGCACGTACATATTCCTCAATGTTCCCTTACTCCATCTAAAACTTCTAAATTTTATTAATGTGTTAATGGCTTTCTCTTTAGTATGCTCAGAACACTATAATCCAGTTGAGAGGGCCCGTAGTCTAGTCTGGATTTGGACGCTGGCCTGCGGAGCCGGAGATCTGGGGTTCAAATCCCCACGGGCCCGCCACTATTTTGGTTGTCACGAAATGGTTTTGCATTTTTGAGCTGTATCTATTGTGAGAATATTCTGTAATTCGCAAATATGGATATATTTCCTTTTTTCTACGTGTTTATTGAAGAGGACTTGGAAGATGCGAAATGGAAGGCTGCAGTTTCGTTTCTGTTTCCCACCTATTTATGGTATTTATGACACTGGCGGAGGCGTAATCTATGTTTTCGGTGAGCACGATGGTAAAATTGAAGATGTTTTGAGTCATGAAGTATTACACTGGGCTGTGCAAGAAATCGCGGGAAAACAGGCAAGTTTAGATTTGGATAATGTTCCGCCCAAATTATTGAGAATGTAGCCTAGAAAAACTAGTTCGTTTCTCGTTTTTTCTCGCTGTCAAACAATTTATTAGTTACGTCAGAAGAGGATTTTCTGCAAAGTTTATGAGGCTGTATAAGTTCTCATAGGTGGTCGCAATATGGTTTCCATCAACCCTTTCGGTGATTTTCAGAGAGATTGTGAAAAGGCTTTAAGAAAGGCTCTTACCGAAATTTATCCTGGCATCTCTGTTGAATCTTTTTTATTAGCTGTTCCGCCTACTCCGGAATTTGGTGAATTGGCTTCATCTATTTGTTTTGAGCTTGCTAAAAAATTAAAAAAGCAGCCTCGTGAAATCGCAGATCAAATCGTTGAAAATATTATTATAGAAAGTTTTCCGATAATCAAAAACGTGAAAGCTGCTGGGAAAGGATATATTAATTTTTATTCAGATTTTGCAGAACTTTCTGCTTTAGTCATCCAATCTATTCGCATCTTGAATAATGAGTACGGCTATGTTAAGACAGACAAACCTCGGAAAGTCATAGTGGAACACACAAGCGTTAATCCTATTCACCCGATTACTATTGGGCAAGCAAGAAACCCTGTTTTAGGTGATGCCCTGGCCCGTATTTTGAAAGCTCGGGGCCATACAGTGGCTCGTCACTATTATGTGGATGATGTTGGCCGACAAACTGCAATCGCAGCCTTTGCATATGACAAGTTGGGTGAACCTAAACCTGAAGAAAAGCCGGACCATTTCGTAGGCAACATTTACACTGTAGCAAGTTGCATTATAGAGATAAATCGGCTGAAAAAGGAAGCTGAAAAAACACGAGACAAGACTACTGATGAAGACGCCCGAGAACTTCAGCGAAAACTCGACGATTGGATAATTATCTCAAAAGAGTTAAAAAACAGATTTCCACAAATTTTCAACAAACTCCTTAAAGAAACAATAAAAGATGAGAACCTAGAGCAAACTGTCAGCAGCTTGAACCGTGCTTACGAAGCCGGAGAAGAAAAAGCAAAACATTTGGTGCGCCAAGTCTGTAAAATGTGTCTGGAAGGATTTAAACAGACTCTCAGTAGAGCTGAAATTTTCTATGACTCTTGGGACTGGGAAAGCGACTTTGTTTGGAACAATGAAGTTGCAAAAAACCTAGACAAATTAAAGAAAACCCCGTACGTTTTCCAAGAAGGCGGCGTTATCGAGTTCGACGCAGAGAAAGTTGCAAAGAATTTAAAATTGAAAGAAATCCTTGGTATAAAGAAAGATTACGAGATCCCTTCCCTGACCTTGATTAGATCCGATGGAACAACACTTTACACTACAAGAGACATTCCATACAATCTGTGGAAGTTCAAGAAAGCTGAGAAAGTAATCAATGTCATCGGAATGGAACAAAAACTACCACAACAACAATTGAAATTGGCCCTATGGGCTTTAGGACATGCCAACCAAGCAAAAAATCTTACACATTTCGCCTACAATCTGATAACTCTTCCAGATTATAAGATGTCTAGCCGTAGAGGACGCTACATAACCCTTGACGAAGTGATGGATGAGGCTATAAAGAGAGCCCGTGAAGAAGTGGAAAAACGTTCACCACAACTTGCCGATGAAGAAAAGTCGAAAATCTCGAAGATAGTTGGAATCGGGGCTCTGAAATATGCTCTCGTTGAAGTTGACCCCGTAAAACCCGTAGTTTTCACTTGGGACAGAGTGATAGACTTCGAAAGAAATAGCGCCCCTTACATTCAATATTCTCATGCGCGAGCCCTCAGCATTTTGAGAAAAGCAAAAAGAGAACCAGAGAAACCGGACTATTCACTACTAGAAGAACCAATAGAACACAACCTTGTTTTGGCGCTTGCACGCTTCCCAGAAGTCTTCGTCAATTCTGCAGAAAACCTAAAACCCAACGCGATAGCCGACTATGCAAACATTCTAGCCGACAAATTCAACAGCTTTTACAATGCCTTACCTGTATTAAAAGCGAAGCCGAAAACACTAAGCGACGCAAGGCTGGCACTAGTCGAGGCGATCAGAATAGTGCTCAGAAATTCATTGAATCTAATCGGCATTGTAGCACCCAAAAAAATGTAACCGTAGCTCTAATGTTTCACAGATAATTTAGGAATAATTCATTTCTCGTTTCTGAGCTCTGGTTAGAAGTGGCGGGCCCGTGGGGATGCACTCGGTGTGGCGAGCGGATACCAACCTCATAGTTATGTGTGTGTGGGCTTAAAATTTAATCCAACCAACCAACCAAGCTGCTTTTAATAGCTGACGCTTGAGCCTGAATATGGAAAGCAAGCGTCAGTATGATATTGCTCGCTGACGCTCGCAACTGAAAATGGACCGAAAGTTGAAAGACTCAAAGGCAATTGTAACAATCAAAAATCCTTCTAGATTGAAATCATAATGTAGTTATTCCAAATTATGTTAAAATAGCAGAAGAATATTTTTTTAATGACATTTTTAATTACTTATTAGTGTATTACTTCAATATTCTCAGTGAGATGTTTTAATTTGGGTAATCCAATAGTAATTTCTGAAGAAGAGTGTTTTCGAGCTTTCCTCAGGACAGAACCTAAACCTTACCAGAGGAATATTATTAAAGAACTCATTGTTGAACTGGCAAAAGGTAAAGATGTTGTCCTTCAACTTCCTACGGGAACTGGAAAGACGTTTGTGTATTTACCTGTGGCAATTACGGCAGCAGCTAACGATTACAGAGTAGCAATTTTAACTGCTACCAATCTCATTATTGACCAGATCGTTGGCAAATACTTACCATATTTCAGAACAGACCCTGAAGTTTATGCTGCAAAGGGCATAGAACACTATTCATGTCATATCACAAATAATAAAGCAGAATATACTACATGTACGCGTGAACAGAGAAGTCTTTGTGAAACGGAAAATCCAGAGTGCGCTGTTATATACACCAACAAACAACTTGAAGAACATCAATTAATCTTAACAAACTTCCACAAATTCTTGTCAGTACCAACTTCGCGAGGATTCGATTTTGTGGTGATCGATGATTCTCATGGTTTTGAGAACGCACTTTCGGATAAGTTTCAAACTAACATATCTTATTATCAAATCGAAAAACTCTACCGTGAACACGAATCAAAAGAAGATACAATCTCCGATTTTGCAGGAAATTTCCTAGACTCCTTTGACGATGCATTTAGAACTGTACCTCCAAAGGAGTTCAAAAAAAGAGTTCCAGAAGATATAATTAAAGAAATTGCGCAAATGGAAGGCTACGACGAAGTTTTGGGACAATTGTCGACTCTCGATGAACTTGAAAAGGGTGTATTCTATAATTTATTGTATTTCGTAAAATGTTGCAAAAATACTAGCTTGAACACGTTTTACATTCAGAAAGATTATTACTTTCCAGATAAGCCTCAGGAGGCAAATCTTATAGCAAGAAGCTCAGAAGTTTTTCAAAAGCACATAATAAAATCCCTTTTTGGCAATTCACTGGTTCTATTTGTTAGTGCAACTCCCGGAGATGTTTACACACATGCAAAATATTGTACTCATAAAAAGTATTCGGAAGATGATATTGTAATCTTACCCTACTCTTATCCTCCAGTTGTTGAAAATTGGTTTAAAAACCTCGAGATTTATGAGACACAGGATTTTCCAGAAGACCCGATCGAGAATGGCATAGAGATAGCTGCAACCATCATAAAAAAGACTAAAGGAAAGGTTCTCTTACTTTTCAAGAGTTATAGAGATCAACGTAGAGCGGAATCCTTCTTAAGAAAATTGGTACCTCGAAAAATAGTGTTTATTGATGAGAGTTATCAAAACGAGTTGGTTCAGGAGTTAGTCGAAAAAGCAGACATAATAATGGCAACAGCTTCCTCGAGGTTATGGGAAGGAATAGACATAAGCGATCTGAAAATGGAAATAATTTTTTCCTTGCCCTTCATAAGACCACCTGTCTATCTTGATTCAACAAAATCTTTTCCATTTGTTAGACGAAAAATGCTGATTAGGCTTCAACAAGGCATAGGGAGATTGATTAGGAAAGAAAATGACAAAGGAGTTTGTGTAATTCTCGACAACAGGTTAAAAAAATACAAGAACAGCAAAAATTTCTCTGACTTTTTCCGTGAACGGATATTCCCTGTAAGTGTAAATGAACTAATAGAAAAAATAGAAAACAGTTTCGGAAGTAGAGAATAATGAGTGTCAATTTCAATGTAAATCTATTCGAGTTGAAGACTTACAAGCCCTTCAAAGTGAATATTTATGATCCTGAGCTAACTCCCTCTCCAGAAAACATGTATCACTTCTATCAGGTTTTAGCGAAATTAGCCCAGAAGCTAACCCGATCATTGAAAACAGCAGTTATTTCTGATTCAGGTAAAATCAAAGTACTCGAGGAATCAATCAGTGAACAAGAATTCCAGAATGAAGTTGAACTTAAAAATACAGCCACTTACAACGTAAAGTTGAAACCAGCAGGCGAAGAGCATATCGTTTTTGCAGAGTCACCCTTGGAATATGGAAGATTGGTAAGCAAGATTGTTGACCTAGCTCTAGTTCACTTATCAAATGATTATTACAAGTATAGCATTTTTTCACCCTTCATAATGGAAAGAGGTGAAGGATACTTTGATGAGGGACTTCGAGAGAGGATAGGAATCGAAGACGGCAGAAGATATTATAGAGGAATTCGTGTCATGGATGGGATTCCTCACCTGATTCTAAATAGAGAAATTGAGTTGAGATCATGGAAGAATCTACTGAATGAATTGAAGGTATTTGCTGAATGGTGGGGGACCATTAAAAACAAAAAAATCGATTTTTATGACCCACCTAAAGATTTCGTGAAGTTTGCTAACTGGGTTTTTTTGAACCGGAGAGCAAGCGTAAAAGCATATTCTGCTCGGTCACTTTTCATTCGCGAAATAACATGGGACTATCGAGCCGAGAGTAAGATCTTGGAAGGCAACATTTCTCCATGCGATTATCACAAAAAAGTTCAAGGAATAATTATTAAAGACAAAAAGCAACCCCTCGTGAAGTGGCAGATGATTACCCCGGAAGGCGAAAAAAGGGATCAATTTCATGTTCCCGAGTTGCTTGTGGTTGGACATACATTCAAAGATATCAGGATGAGAGTCTCAAAATCTCAAATCTCTCAAGTTTTTGACATACTTCATCCGCATTGTGGAGATCAACTTAGAAAGATTCTCGAGCTAACTAAAAAAATCGATGATATTTTAAGAACCAGATTTCGAATTATCTATCCCAACAAGCTCGAGTTCTCTGTTTTACCAAAAGAAGTGGATAAGAATGTTACATCATCATCTGTGGCCATAAAGTTCGGTAATAAAGAAACGGATATTGAGCCTCCTTTTGGTATCAATTTTTATCGAAAGTATTCCAAGACAACGACTTTTGTTAAACCAACGCCAGAAAGAATAAAGATCCTTGCTGTTTGTGAAGAAATACATCTACCCTTCATAGAAAAGTTGAAAAAGGAACTCGAAGTTAGAAACAATTCCGAAGTCAGTATTTCTCACATTTTGGAAATAGACTTTGAGGCGGTAACTCCTTCTTTTGATCTATTAATAACGGTGACAGATGATGAAGAAATTATGAGGAAATGTAAGAGCATTATTATCAATCATTTTGGAATAGCTCATCAGAATGTGACACCAAAGAATGCTATGGATAAATCTATTCCGCAACTAGTTATGCAGATAACCTTAAAACTTGGAGGGTGGCCTTGGGTCCTAAAGAATCCTGAAAAGGTTACGGTTTTATCGATATACGCATATAGAAATCCCATCACTTCGGTGAAATTTTATCTTTTTAACTTAATGAAACCAGAAGGAGAGATTATTTTTCAATCTAAACCTTTTGAAAATGGCATAGATTTTCTTAAGGAACTGAAAGCAAGTACAAAAAACATTGATAAACTACTAATACTGTCGTCTTTTATCGACCAACAACTTCAGGAATTTCTCCTTGATGAGATCGGTTCCATAATCCCAGAATTTATCTTTATCCAAATAAAACAGAGAGACGAACTCAGATTATTCTCCACATTCAGACCGGTTATAAAAACTCAGAGGCGGAGAAGAAAGCCCACTGTAATCTTTCCTATAGAAGCATATGAAGAAGTTCCTGAAGGATCCATCTTGAGATTTGCAGACGACGAGTACTATTTATTGACAACAGCATCTACAAAAGTGGGTACATATCACAGAGGTTGTCCAAATCCAATTAGACTCAAGATACTCGGAAGCAAAGGTATTTTTAACAAAGATAAAATTCTTCATTACATCCTTTCTCTTTCGCTCGTTTCTGGGACCAGTGGACATGAAACAAAGCTACCAGCTCCGCTATACTATATGAAGAGATATGCTGGTTATGTTAACGAATATGGTCTGCCAAGCAATGAGAAGATTTTCAGAACACTTTTTTATGTCTGATTCCAATGAAGTTACTATCAAAGGAACAGTGGTTTTCTAAATTAGAGGACTTTTCAATTCCTTTTCGGAAATATGGGTCTTTTCTGCCTGAACAGAGAAAATTATTAGAAGAGGTTTATGACAAACTTACGAATTCCCAAAAACCAATATTAGTTTTTGTCGCTCCTACAGCATCGGGCAAAACGCATACGATATGCCTTATTGCACGAACTCTTCAAGAAAAAAATTATCGTATCGCCATATTAGTTCCGAACAACTATCTTAAGGAGGAATATAAGAAGGCTCAGCATGATGTGCGTGGACGGCTTCAAGATATTGATTTCCTAAACATCTTCGAGTATCTCAAGACTACGAAACAATACAATTTCGTCTTAGCTGACGAAGCACATAATCTGAAAACCTTTCTGGAACTAGATAGAAACATTGTCAGAAGTATAGATTTTACAGAAAAAGAAGACTTATTTTTCGACATCGCAAGCAGACATCTACCTCCAAACAAATCTTTTATTGCCAAACAGTTATCGTTCAACTCTGCAAGAGAGTTGTTAGACGATCTAGATAATATTCCAAAATTCTCAAAGTATCTCAGACCAATTATTCAAAACCCAACCTCATGGATCAGCTTCATTTACATATGGAGGCAAAACAAACGGTGCTCAATTAAGTTTGTCCGCTCATCAGATTATTTATGTAAACTCAAACTCCCGATGGATCGCATACTAATGTTTTCTGCTTCACCATTGTCAGACAAAGAGCTTCAGTTCTACTGTGGGATTCCTGCAAGTAGTATCGAACGAGCGACTCCGATAAAAACAACAGCAGATTGGAGAAAGAAACAAAGTGTTTATTTTTCAGTGATTGACGAGCTTAGTTCGAAAGATAAGACAAGCCTTCTTGAGGAACTAATTCGAGAAACTAAAACGAGAACGCTAATTCTCTTTAACAACTTCGATAGCTGTAAAAAAACATTCAAAAGTCTCGGTAAGATTTTTGACAATATTACAATGATTCCTCCCGCACCGTTAATGATTAACCTGCAGAAATTCAACGATTTCCTAAGCTATCGTAACGGTACCCTTTTAACAGCATCAACAGTTTTCTGGGAGGGAATCACCATTGAGTGCCTTAAACTTGTTATAATAACGGATCCGCCGTATCCTAGACCTACTCTTGTAGATCTTGTCAAGAAGAAACGTATCTTTGGGAAACAAGACATTACCCGTAGACTTCAACAGGGACTTGGGCGTATAGCAAGGAGACAAGGTGAATATGGCATAGGAATATTATTATTTGACATAGAAAAGCATTGTAAGGAAGTCCAGAATATTGTTGGAAAGAACAGAGTTCTTAGAATGAAATCACCTCAGTGCCTTCTTGTTCTCCACAAAATATTTACTGATAAATCTCCCTCTTTAGATATGTTCATTTCCTCAAAATGTAGCGAAAGTTCACACATTTGAAAAATTGAGATGTGATATTTTAGAAATGATCAACCTCGTTTTTATCCGTATTGAAATTCACCATCTTTGGACCTAAATTCAGTCAGAACTATCTCAAATGGAGACTTACTCGTGCGCACACAGTTTATTTTGAACCCATTACGACTTTTCAGGCAATGATGGTTAAAAGGTAGATGAGATCAAATTGAAATGCGCGCGCGAAATCTATTCAACTAAATCACTGGTCATGCAAGAATGTATAGAGGTTCAATATGAAACGATAATTGTCACTTGGTATGTTCTTTTTTGAATCTTTAATCTTCTCGTAACTGCTTCTTTCCAACCCTGTTTCCGTTCTGATTGGACACGAAATCTTTCCGGTTTGATCTTTGACCGAGATTACATCCTTTGTTTGGGCTACGGCAATTGCTAGACAACTCTTATCCCTTCCATCCTCATCTTTCATTGGTATTTGCTGACAGTGAGTGAAGCCAGTATTATAATTAACATGTCTCCTAAGAACGTTCTTGGCATCTTTTATTCTATTTTCCATATCCTGAACCCCCAAGATTCTTCTTGGTGGTTCATCTGTGACACCTATAATCAGGACTCCACCATTTGTATTTGCGAAGCTAGCGATTTGCTCGCAAAACTTAAACTCGGCTTTCTCTCTTTCCCTGTGTCTTGGATGCCACATTTCTAAAGTTGCTTTGAAATCCCATAGTTGATTTTCGATTCTATTGCTACTCATGGCCTTCATTATGAAGGATTTCCAAAAGGATTCTCTGTATAGTAGTTTCATTTGATCATTATACTTTTCGATGTCGAGAATGATATTCCTCAAGGATTGGCGAAGAAACTCAAAATAGGTAGCAAGTTCAGAAAGAACTCTGTGAAAAGTTCGACCGAGAACTCTTTGCTTGGGGGGCACCGGAATTGGACCCGGATATTCATCATCAAGTGATTCGGCAATCTCATAGAAAATGTCAGAATAAACCGTTCCTATTGTGTAAATCTGGTCTATTCGTAAACCAAGAGCCACTTCCACACATTTCTTTACTGTCTCATGATCTTCATCAATAGTATTCGCAGTAATCCTTATCACTCGCTCTGAAAGTCTTGTTGATCCCCAAACTCTATAGGCAAATAATATACGTGGCGCAAGAACATCCTTTTCGTGTAACCACAATACATAGTCATACAAATCATGGATTTCTTTCTTGTGATCTTTCGTAAAGTTATGAATTTTTCTTATTAGATCCGAATACGACTTTGGAGCAGATTTGCTCTTTAATGCAAATGAATCTTCTTTTAGTTTTTGAGCAGAACTCAATACGACTTCAGTCTTTTTTCTTAACTCTTCAACTTCCGTTTCCCTTCTATAAACCCACCAGTTAATTTCATCGGTCCCAACTTCTTCACCAAAAGGTGTCACCTCCAATAGTACATTGCTATGTTCGCCCTTTTTCCTAATTTCGCATCTACTGTCCATCTCAGTATCAGCTTTCTGAATATACCAGTGAATTTTACCTATTTCCCACGATGAGCCGGAGAATAGCTCATCATGACACTTAATCTCATCTTCATAACCATTTGGAACCAACACTTCTTCTTTCCTCGTTCTTCTAGTCCTTGTCGATATAACTAGAATGAGCGTGTATAAAATCTTATCAGAAGCTTTAGCTTTTAATAAAAAGAGTTGTAAATAGGTTTGCGCACACGCGCTGTAAGTATTGTCCAAGACTGCGCATGTATGTTATTTATCCAGGGTTTGACAGATTTTTGATAGAATGTCCCATGCTTTTACAATACATCTAACTTTGCGCGCACAATCGATAAGCAAGGAAAGAAGTGTTAAAGGTGAGACTATAGAAGTGCCTTAGATTCAAATAGATGACTGGTTAGGCTGTTCACATAGAAGAAGGTACAGAGCTTTGGCCTCTATATGCTTAGAACACTTAGGACACTAGTGGCGCTATACTACAGAAGAGGCAGCTCTACGTGGACCTCCCCAACAAGACAAAACACTTTACAGTCCCTATGTGAAACAATAGTTCTATACTGTGCTTAAACAAGAATCTGCCTCTATAGATTCTATCCATAGCGCTCTATAGCGGATTGATAGAGCTGTATAGAAAAAGCCTTATCAAGCATATAATAGGAAAATCAAACGTTTCTACACTAGTCTATGACAGAGCTGTGTAGCTCCTATGCAGCTCTGAGGTCAGAGTCAGTAGAGGAAGGTATTGGACTCTTGTGTACGCGCGCTTCCTTAGATGGATTGATTGGCTCACCATATTTTACACTCCTATCTTCAAGATGAAATGCCTTGTTGTTTTTTTTCTCGTCTAGAGAATAAACCTCGCTTTTCAAGCTTTCTTATTCTGGAATGTATAGCCCCGCGTGTTCGTTTGTGTCTCTTCGCCAATTCAGTAATGGAAATGCCTTTTTTGTACTCTTCTAATAATTCATTGTCTTCTTCAGGCTCCCAAATTTCATAGGCTTTTAGGTGAGCTTCCTTGAGTCCTTCAACCGAATTGGGGTCTTTTATCTCTTTTATTTGATTATTCGATTTCATTTGAGTGAGAGGCTCTTCAGTAGTGTAGTCAGTAATTTCATTGAGAAACTTACTCATCGCTGATTCCCTTGTATATATGTACAGGTCTTCCATCGCTCGAGTAATAGCTACATAGAACAGTCTACGTTCTTCTTCTAGAGGGTTTTGTGGAGGGTAATCCTCTCTTGCAGGTTCATAAATAGCTGGGTCCTCTATCTGACATGGAAAACCATAGGTGTCTTCAGTAGCATTGAGCAGAAATACCACTTTGGCTTCCAATCCTTTACTTCGATGTGCGGTAAGTAATCGAACTTCATTCTCTGTATGCACTCTATCATATGCAAGTTGCAGCTCACTTTCTTTTGCTCTATCCATCAAAGCCTTAACGTATGAAAGAAACTTGTATCCACGAGGTTTAGTTTTGGTTCGCATGCATCGGCTCAGTACAAGTATATCGCTAGGAGAGCACCCATTCTGAATATAATGTTGAATTCGGTCTACGCAATCTTCAGCAATTTGAACATCGTTGTCGTATTCATAATCTGTTGGAGCGACCTTGAGAATTTTTATTGGTCGAATCTGAGGGGTGTGTGATTGGGCAGGTTTCTGGATTTGACAACTGGTGTTATTTTTGATAAGTGCTGCTCCAGCATCAACAATGGTCTTAATGCTTCGATAGTTGGTAGAGATTTTTGTGATGGCTGGATTCGCAAAATATTGGTCGAAGTTAACGAAGAAATTCAGGTTGGAGCCTGCGAATCCCATTATGCTCTGCCAATCATCTCCAACACAAAAGAGTTTGCAGTCAGGATTTCGCTCCATTAATTTTTTAATTAGTTTGTAACGTTGAGCGCTTATGTCTTGATATTCGTCGATTAGTATATGGTCGTATAAATTAGCTCGCAGATTCGGGTCATCCTCGAGTTTTGCGATAGCCTTGTTTATCATATCTTCGAAATCAATCCTTTGAGATTCTCGTAAGGCTTCTTCATACGCAGAAAATATTGGAAGCACAAGATTACCAAAAGCAATCTGCTTAGATAACCAGTTACCATTGCGAAGTTTTTGTGCGATATTTTCAGGTCGTAGACCATAAGTCTTGGCGATAGTTATGAAATTTTGAATATCATCTACAGGAGTTCTGTATGATTGCCATGCGACATCTAAAATTTCCTCATAGCTCTTGAGAGTGAATTCGAAATTTTTACCATACATCTTTTGAAGTGCGGTGGTAACCCTTGATTTTACTACTTCGAAGAAGTCATAAGGGTTATTCTCGTCATACTCATAAGCGAAGGTCTCAATAAGCACTTTGTCATGGTCAGCCAGCCATTGCTTTTTCATTTCCATAGCATGTTTATATTCTTCTGTAGTCTGATTGAACCAGTTAGGAACTTCGCCTTCTTTGGTAAGACCCCAGTGTTCAATAAATATGTCGTACTCAGGCAGATGAAAATCAGGGAGAAATCCACCTATATCAGGTTCGTACCTTATTGCTATAGCTCTCCCATTCAGTTTATGCATTAAAAAGAAATCCATAATCTCCTTTTCAGCTCGACTGTTCACCTGAGTGTTATCAATGGAAAAGTAGGGACGTTCACGTGCATATGCAAGGTTTTCTTCTTTTTCTTCATCTCCTTCGTTTATCTCCTTGTCATGGAGAGTTCGAACGAAGTCCAAGAATAATTGATAGTATTGAGATTCATTCTTGACTTTCTGTTTGAAAGCTCTACTAATTATATCATGTTTTCTGTTATTATTAACGATGTCAGTATGGACAAAATAGTCGCCAGTTTCTTCCAGAATGTCTTTTCCAAGTTTGTGGAATGTTTTTACATTGACATTTTGAATGTTGTGCCGTTTGTATAGCCGCTGTTCTATTTGTTCCATAGCTTTTCTTTGGTAGGCGATGGCTAGAATTCTCTGAGGGTGAACAGTGTCAGGTTTTCTAGTAATCAGATATGCGGTTCTTGTGGTCAGAACTTCGGTTTTGCCTGAGCCTGCAGCTGCTACCACTAGATTATGTTTATCATCTGTTACTATTGCTGTTTGCTGTTCGTCATCCAGAGATAAGGAAGCATTATTCCAGAGATGTTCGTAATCTTTTTTTCGTTGTTGTACGAATTTAGTGTTGTATTCTAAAATAATCTGGCGAGATTCAGTTAGCTTTTCTAATTGCTTTCCTATGAATTTCTCGTTGAAGATATTTTTTTGTTTACAGGTTGTTAAGTCATTCTCAAATGATTTAATCGAATTAATACATTGTTGCTTGTCCGAGTGTATTAGATAGGTACCACTGTTTAGGATTGATTCAACCTGTTGATATACAATGTTTTCTTTCTGTTTAATTAAATTCTTAGTGTGGTCTAGAATTAGCTCATGTTTCTTTCTCAATTCTTCTTCCAGTTCTGCAGTCAGACTATGCATGCCGCTGAATTTCTCTTTGAAGGTTTCTATTCTTTCTTGCAGTTCTCTAAGAATGACAAAGTTATCGGTTATCTCTTCAATCCGATTATTTACATGCACCAAATCGTGGAGGTGTGTGACTATGGTTTGAATAATTGATTGATTCTGCGAAGTAAGCTCTTGAATCTTCGTTTCTGTGTCTCTACCTATAAAAAAGCCAATTAGAATGAATTTTAGATATTTCCGTAGATGTTTAAGTCTATGCTGTTTCTTTATTTCCTGCAGATTTTCTAATATTTCTTCAACAGCAGTTCTTAAGTTCATATCACTTTGAACGCCTTTAACAATTAATATGGATTAGGATTAGATAGTTCATGAGTCTTTTGGTTCAGTTTAGTGTATGTGTGCACATTACTTTTTTGCAGATACATTAATGAATTGAATCGCCGTCTTATCCATATCTCCACTGTAACTGCCCACACGAGCATTGTAGTCTTTCTCTCGTTGTTTGATCAGCTAGCCATATATAGTCACCACATGAAGGGCATCTGAAACTTTCTAACGCTTTCTCGCAAGCCTCGATCAGTTTCCGAGCTTCTCCTATTGTCAAGGTTCCTGTATGCGATGATCGATCTCCCCAAGCAATCAAAAGATTCTTTGCGTTTTTCCACTCAGATATTGGATCAGGAAAAGGCACCCACCTGTTTCCTTCCTTCTTTCTAAATCGACTAGGGGTTTCCCCAAGAATCCGGTTGAGGAAGTCTATACAGGTTCTGCGATCATTACGATCCCCTCTCAGAAAAGGCATTGACAATCTTAATCTTTCAGCTGCTATCGCTAGTTGTTCATCCATGATTGATCGAGTTCTATTACCACTAGCTTCTGGATGACCGGTGACTAGATCGCGAGCCTCATCAAAGGTATATGCTGATCTCGACCACCTTAGACCAATCTTCGGGTTTTCCCAAGGACGCAGAACTAGGAATTTCCATTTATTGGATGGGAGTCGGAATCGTAATTCGTTATACCACTCACGATCGTGCGTAAAAAGAACGACTTGGCGATCGCTGAGGTCTTCCATTAGTATATCTGCAATTCTTCCTCGATGTTCTCGATCTAAACTGGAAACAATGTCATCAAGTATGATCGGGTGATCGGGACTCGCCTTTAGCATTGCAAGCGCCAAAAAAATGCAAAGCCCGAGACTATTTCTGTGGCTCTCAGAAAGAGTTAGACGAGGTGATGGTTGGTCTACTCCGAAGAACTTTATGGCAATATCAATAGCTTTATCCATTTCGCCAGGGATATAGAGTCGGGCTTCTTCGATTGGTTCATCTGGATGGAGCTTTGACCAAAGACCTTGAATCTCAGAAGAGATTTCTCTAATGGTACGTTCTGTCCTGCTCCTAATTTCGCTTCTAACCTTATGTTCACAAGTTTCCAGGGCATTCAGAAGGGATTCTATGCGCGTCACATAGTTCTGTAATACAAGAATACTAGGGAATGTTGAGCCAGCCTCAATCGCTTTGAGATCATCAAGCAGCTCTTTGACTGATGAAGGTACTTCCTCGATTTCTTCGGAAATGGTAAGGACTACTTTTGGAATGTTATCTTTCAGAACCTTAAAATCTGACTTATCCCAGTTTCTAAGAGGATCGGTGACTTCTATCTTTTCCAGATTACTAAGGGCATTAGCAAGGCGTTCTTGTTCACCACTTTCTAACCACGAAGAGAGATCTTTCGACTTCTTGACGGTTTCCTTTATTGACATGGCTAGAGAATTGCATTTCTCCGCTGCAGCATCACGTAGTTCCCTATCTTTTTCGAGAGAATTAAGCTCTTTCTGAACATGGTTAGCTAGATCAACTCCCATAACCATCTGACCGCAAGATGGGCATGGAACTTCTTTATTCAGGTCCTCTAAAGCATCAGTGAACGCTAAGGTAGATTCCAAAACGGAAATTTGGCGATCTAGTATGGTTCCAACAACTCCCTCAGCATTCTCTCGCGCTGAGATAGCTTCTTCAAGTTTTTTATCGAGATTCTCATTCAAGATCTGATCTAGAATTGTATAGCGTGTATTTTCGGACTTTGATGCCCTTTCTATAAGGGCACATGATATGTCTAAGATGTCTCCGGTAGGAATCATACCTAAATATTTTTTCGCTAAATTCTGTAACTTTAGTAGAACGTCCTCTTGTTTGCCAGATCCACAGTGGCTTTTCACTCTGGCAATTAGATACGTCAGTTTGTTGTTTACAAGTTCGACTTTGGATTGCTCGGCTACATGATTCTTAAGTCTTTTTAGATTCTCAGCGGCAAATTCGAGGTCGTCTAAACCTAGTAGAGGAAGTAGTATAGAATACTTCCTTCCTTTAGTCAAATGGATAAAATCAGATACTTCGTCTTGACGCAAAAGGTGATTCTCTAGTGCCCAACTCTGGACTCTCTCTAAAAGATCTGGTGGGTCGCTTTTTAGGATAAAGGTCCCGGAAGGTTTAATGTCGGCCGAAACGCATGAGCCGTCGTCGAAGTAAATTTCACATTTTGACGACGTTCCATCGGGCGTGTGGGTATTTCTGATGCCCAGCTCTTGTCTTGTACCACTGTACTCGTGTGATAGATGGCGAATTTTACCTTTATTAATAACATATTCGATCGCATCTACGAATGTGGATTTTCCTGAAGCATTTGAACCGTATACAACTAGATTTTTCGAGTTTAAATCAAGATCACCACTTTCTGCGGCTCCTCTAAACCACGAAAGATGAATCTTATCAAGTCTCATTTGTCAATCCTTTCCTAAGTTTCTTTAGAAGTTCATAGGTCCATTGCTCAATGGTTCCCTTAGTTTGATATTGTTCTAGAGCACCTTCCTTGGCTAGTGACCTGATATGGTTTTTAGCTTCGTCGGTAATACTCTCTCTCTCAGATAATGATAAATTGACTAAATCGGTGAGGGTTTTTTCGACTTGAGAGTTTTCCGTATTTCCCATCAACTATCCTTCCTTTTAAGAAAGCGCAGTACGCCATTTTTGTAGTCGATCTATGGCATTTAATAACTATTCGAACACGAATATTTAAAATGCGTGCACAGAAGAACACAATAGGCAGGAGCTACACAATTTCAGCTAACTTCTCTGGGTAGTGCTTCTTCATCAAGGCCACCCAAGCCTTTCTTCGTTTCCTCTCAGTCTCGTTAAGCTGCGCGTCCGTTTTGGAGAGGTCAAGTATCCCTCCTCTTAACCATTCAATGTATCGATTATCCTTCATGAAGTGTTTGGCATATTCAGGGCTTATCTGGGCAACTCTTTCTGCAAACCTGAGCGCCAGCTTGTCCGCTGAGTCAGACATGTCGGATATCTCCACATATTGCATCCCATTTAATAAATAGAGCAAGTTGCAGATGGTTCTAATAGCCTCATGAAGAAGCTGAGGAACGGCTTCCTTCACCAAATTCTCCCCCATGCTAGGCTTCTTCCCAATGTATTTCGCTGCGGTCCCCCTACTCACTCCGACCATTTTGCCTATCTCCTTCTTTGAATACCCCTCCCTATCAAGGCGTTGAATCTCATCAATCTTCCTCTTAGGTAACCTTCCCACTAAGGAAACCTCCCAAACTGAAAAGTACTTGTATTACCCTCCATTTCCACATGACTTGAACAAAAAAATGGTTTCATTGATCTCAAACTCGACACGCCTCAACACCAGATTTTCAGGTTTATCACCAATTGTGCAGACACCATCTTGTCATAACCAAAAGCTTGTACACTCTACCATTTTCTCCTGACGATTACTTTACGGTCATCAATCTTTGCCACAAACATCCAACCTTCACCTAAACACTTCTCAAGTTCAGCGAGCGGAACAAGCTTGTCAATAGCTTTACTTGGCATCCTGTCCATTGAAAAGTTCAGCTTCG